>CAVCRL010000124.1:0-7831 GCA_963604455.1 Lachnospiraceae bacterium
CTACACCCTAGAATTTGGGACTGCAAAGTTAGCAAAAATTCACGAATTTCAAACATTATTTAAGAAATATTTCAACTTTTTCGACCACGGATTCCGAAAAAGAAATTCTTTATTCTCAAACATTTAGACAAACAAAGAAAAAGTTTTTCACGTCACTTTCGACACGCCGTAAAACGCCTTATCTAAACGATCGACAATGGCACAGTTTTTTCTGGAAAATCGTACATTTGCAGATTGGAAAGTAAATGACAAGGCTGACCTCATATATTCTTTGCCTCGCGGCCGGGATCCTGACGGTGACAACGCTCACCGCCGGAAGCATTGGTGATGTACCGCCGCAACGCGACGGCAAAGGCCGCTCCGGGTACCTGGGCTACCGTGTCGAGCACGGAGACACTGCCTATTATGACAGCATAGACCCGGCGTGGATATTCCCCAAGGGCTACCGCGGGCGCAAGGGAGACCTCAAGAAATATTACAGGCTGGTCTATAACTTCAACAAGGTGTACCCCTACGCGCTTCTGGCCAAGGATATGTCCGCCCAGGTGGACAGCCACATCGCCAAGAACAGCCTGCGCCGCCGCAAAAGGGAGAAATACATCAGCCAGATGCAGAAGGAGCTTTTCAAGGCATACGAGAAGCCGCTCAAGAATATGACCATATCCCAGGGCCGCCTGCTGATAAAGCTGGTGGACCGAGAGATCGGGAAATCGTCATATTCAATAATAAAGGACTACAAAAGCGGCATTTCCGCAGGATTCTGGCAAGGGATAGCCAAGATATTCGGCAATGACCTGAAAAGCCGCTACGACCCCAAAGGGGAGGACAAGGTGACTGAATATCTTGTCGAGAAATGGCAGCGTGGCGAGTTTGACGCGCTCTACTATTCAATATTCTGGGAGATGCCCAAGCATCCGGAGATCTCGTCGAAGCAGATAAAGTTCGAGGACTGAGGCTTCATCCAATCCTTGAGGATCAGCAGCCGGGCCCCGGTCGGGAGCTCAAGGTCCTCGCTCACGTGGAAGTGCCCGAAGATGAAATAATCCACGTGCTCCCTTGAGGAGAAATCCACGGCGAACTTGTACAACGGCTCGTCCGCCCCCTTGAAGACATAGTCAACACTCTTGGCGACACGGCTCTTCTTCGACCATCCGGTCCCGAAACGGAACGCCAGATAGGGATGCAGGAGGCTGAACAGACTCTGGAAGAACTTGTTGCGGAAGCCCCAGCGCATCAGCTTGTACCACTTGTGCCCGGGCCCGAGTCCGTCCCCGTGGCCGAGACAGAATGTCTTTCCGCCGATCGTGGTGACATACGGCTGCTGGAGAATCCTGATCCCGAGCTCCTCGAAATAATGGAAGCACCAGATGTCGTGGTTTCCCTGAAAGAAATAGACCTTCACGCCGGAGTCCATCAGATCAATCAAAGCCGCGAAAACCCGCACATAGCCTTTCGGGACCACATCCCGGTACTCGTACCAGAAATCCCAGATGTCTCCGAGCAGATAGAGCGCCCTTGTCCGTTCCTTCGGGATAGACTTCAGGAAACTGACGAAGCGGGCCTCCCTGCCGGCGGGATCATTGACATCCAGGCCAAGGTGGACATCCGAGACAAAGTACGAAAGGGTTCTTTCCTCCATAGCGAATGAATATGCCTACGCGAACACAAGCAGAAGCAGCGAAACCACAAGGCAGTAAAGCGCGAACCAGGTCAGTTTCGCCTTCTTCACGATGGCTATCATCACCTTGCAGGCGAAAAGCCCGGAAAGGAAGGCGGCGAGGAATCCGACAACGAGGCACAGCGGGCTCAGCCCGCCTCCAAGAACGGCCTCACCGGTAAAGCCTTTGAGAATATCCAGGAATTGCTCTCCGATGATCGGAACAAGGACCATCAGGAACGAGAACTGCGCCATCACATCACGCTTCACCCCGCACAGAAGTCCGGTGGCGATCGTCGTGCCAGAGCGGGACAGCCCTGGAGCCACGGCCACGGCCTGGCTGAGTCCCACCACGGCGGCCTGCCAATAGGAGATTCCGTTGCGGGCTTTGGACACGGAAGCCTCAGACGCGGCCTTGCGGGAAGCCGCCCGGCCGGAGACATCCGACAAGTACAGCAGGATCGCCGTCACGATCAGACACACGGCCACTGTGAACAGGTTGTCCACGAAAAGGGCCTCGACCTGCTCCTTGAAAAGAAGTCCGACGACGGCCACGGGAACCATCGAGACGATGATCTTGAACACATAGTCGGTCTCATCGTTGTACTTGAACCTGAAGAATCCCGCCAGAAGCTTGCAGATCGGCTTCCAGAACACGATGATCGTGCTCAGCACCGTGGCGAGATGCACGGTGACAGTGAAATCCAGGAATCCGTCACCGTCAACACCGAGCAGTTCCTTCACTATCATAAGATGTCCGCTGGAGCTTACCGGAAGGAATTCGGTCAGCCCCTGGACCAGTCCCAGGAGAAGTGCTTGAATCCAATCCATCGCCTACTCCTCGTCTTTGCCAGGTTTCGGCCTTCTCATTATCGCGACAATCTCTATGATCACCCCGCAGATGATGACAAGCGGAGCGGCCACGAGCCTGCGGAAATCAAACATAGCCCAGTTGAACTTGTCCGGATCGACCGTCCCGCCGCCGATCATAAGCACAAAGCCGGCGACCATCACGACAAGTCCCATAAGCAAAAGCCTCAGTCCCTTGCCGGAGACAGGCATCTTGGTATTCTCTGACATATTCATTAACATTTTGATCAGCAATATAATTCATCCTTGGAGAGCGACACCAGCCTTCCGACGACAAGCGCGGTGCTGACAGTGCAGATCACAACACCGGCCAGAATCACGACCCCGATCACGATCAGCAGAAGGTCAGGCCGGAAGACCTCGAACAGCTGCTCGAACTCGCTCTTGACAAAGAACAGGATGCCGACCAGCATCAGTGTCGCGAGCAACGCCGAGAAGAGGCCCTGAAAGACCGCCTGGACAAGGAACGGGGTGCGGATGAAAGACTTTGTCGCCCCGACAAGCCTCATAGTGTGGATCGTGAACCGGCGGGAGAACACATTGAGCCTCACAGTGTTGTTGATCAGGACGAACGAGATGAACAGCAACAGGACGATGAACACGCCGAGCACGGCGGAGATCTTCCCGAGATTCGTGTTCAGCTTGTCCACAAGGGACTGCTGATAGACCACCTCGTCCACAAGGGCCGACTTCCCGATCTCGTTCCTCACCACCTCAAGGCTGTCCGAGGACACATAGTCCGCCTTCAGGGTCACATCGACGGAAACCGGGATCGGTGCCGTCTCGAACACGTCCAGAAAATCCTCTCCGAGGAGATCCGCCATCTCCCTTGTGCCCTGCTCGCGGGATATCAGCTTGGTGCTCTTTATGAAAGGCATCGCATCCAGCTCGGAGACATATTCCATAACCTCGTCCTCGCCGACCTCCTGCTTCATCAGCACGGAAATCTGCATATTCTCCTTGAAATAGTCCGACACACTCTTGGCGTTCGCCACCAACAGCCCGGCCACTCCGACAAGAAGCAGCACGAGACTGATGCTGATGACCGTGGAAAGCCAGGCCCCCACGAGCCGCCGGCGTATCAATTTGTTTTCACCTGACGCCATTTTCGCACAATACTCCAAATTGGTTTCAAAGATAGTGAAATATCGAAATATGAAAAAAAATTCTTACCTTTGTAAGACAAGAAAATTACCAATGGGAAAACCCGTAAACAGAGTCTTATTCGTCAATTCGGAAATTATGCCGTTCCTGCCGGAGACCCCGATCGCCAGGATCGGACGTTACCTGCCGCAGGGCATTCAGGAACGCAAGAAGGAAATCAGGGCATTTATGCCACGCTACGGCTGCATCAACGAGCGGAAGAACCAACTCCACGAAGTGATCAGGCTTTCAGGAATGAATATCATAATCGGCGATGTCGACAGGCCTCTCATCATAAAGGTGGCCTCGATCTCGTCGGCCAGGATCCAGGTCTATTTCATCGACAACGATGACTACTTCCGCCGCAAGCAGATCTCGTTCGACACCGACGGCAAATTCTTCGAGGACAATGGACAGAGGGCGATATTCTTCGCCCGCGGCGTGCTTGAGACCGTGAAGAAGCTCCGCTGGGCTCCGGATGTCATCCATTGCCAAGGCTGGATCTCGCATCTCGTCCCGCTGTACCTGAAAAAGGTCTATAACGGAGATCCGATATTCAGCGGAAGCAAGATCGTGACATCCCTTTACAACGAGATCGCCGGAGAGGGATTCTCTCCTTCGTTCAAGGACAACACATTGTTCGGAGGGGTGAAGGCGGCTGACGTCTCACTTCTGGACAACCCTACTGGCATAAATCTTGCGGAAACGGCCGCCTTGTATTCCGACGGTATAATATTCGGTGACAAAGACATCGACCCGGAGCTGGTCAAGTTCTGCCAGGACAAGAATATACCGACACTTCCTTTCAATGAGGAATCGATCGCCAGCGGACGCTACATCGAGGAATACGACGAGTTTTATCAACAGTTGCAGTAAATGAGAAAGCTTCCAGCAATCATCCTCATCCTGATGGCAGGCCTCGCGTCCTGCGTTGGAGTGGATCAGAATCTCGGCGGGGACTTCATCCCTACCGACCAGAAATATGATTTCTACACGGCGGAGTTCGATCTGGACGAGATCTGGATGAAGTCGGTGGACAGCCTTACGGCATATTCATCCAGAAGAATCACCATCGGTTCCATCAGGGACGAGACTTTCGGACTTTTCCGCAGGGGAAGCGCCGTGACGCTCGTTCCGGTGCTGGACACGGTTGACTTCGGAAAGGATCCGGTGTTCAAGAAGTTCAAGTTCAAAGCCGCGGTGGACTCCATCTCCGTCGCTGACGAGAGCCAGACCAACATCCTGCAGAACGTCAATGTCTATGCCCTTACGGAGCCTCTGAACTCAAAGGACTATTTCTCCAGGGCAGAGGTCAAGCACGGAAGCAAAAGGATCACAAAGGGAGTTCCTGTCGCCAACGGCAAGGATTCCCTCACGTTCGAGTTCACGGAGGATTTCGGCAAGCAGTACCTGAACATCAAGCAGGAGGACCTCAAGGACATCGCGACATATTCAAAGAAATTCCCGGGCATCTACCTAAGCACTGACGACCCTACCGGCAACGGTGGAAGGTTCGATATGTACGAGATGGACATTCTCAGGGTCGTGACATCCGGCTACAGCTCCTATGTCGCCAGGACCGACAACTACGCCATTCTCTACTTCAACGGAGAGTTTGACGGCGAGCGCAAGGACTCCACCCTGATGTTCTACTTCAGCCCTGTGGAGATGCAGGATCTGGATTCGCTGATCAATGTCACGAAGACTCCTTCACAGTATGTGTTCAACGTTGACTATCACGAGTCGGAAGGACTTTCCGGCAAGGCGGCCGACAAGATCTACATCGAGGGCGGCAGTGGACTGAAGCCTGTTGTCCCGGCAAGCGAGATCCAGAGGCTGGTGCAGGCGGAGATCATCAAGAAAGGCGGGGATCCGGTCACAACCTTGATCTCCAAGGCCACGATAGAGCTGCCTTTCGACTTCCCTGAGGACTACACGACAATATTCCGTTACCCGAAGGTACTGAGTCCGACCATCAAGATCAGTACCGACACGACCGTGACGTTCGCCGGCCTCACCGACGCCAGTGCCTCGGAAGAGAACCAGGGTGACATCAACCGTTCACTGTGCAACTACGCTCCGGACATCACGCACCACGTGCAGCAGATCATAAGGAAGACGGCGGAGGACAAAACCCTCTCCAGCTATGATATCTGGTTCTTGATAATGTGGTACGAGGAGACCACAACAACAGACTCCCAGGCTCAGGAGATGGCCAATTACTATCAGCAGCTGGCCTACTACTCATATGCGAACCAGCTTTACGGCGGCTATGGCTACGGCTACGGCGGTTACGGATATGGAAGCTACGGTGGCTATGGCAGTTACTATAACAACTACTATAACTATCAGATGATGGCGCAATATGCGGCCTCGTCGGCGACGACGACGACCTCTGATACGGAGTTGGACAAGGATAGGTACTACAACGCTGTTCTCCGCGGGCCTAAGGCCGAAGGGAAGAAGCCTAAGCTGAAGGTGACGTTCGCCATTCCGAAAGGTTATCCTGAGAAGTAATAGATTGGGGCGGCGGACCGAAAAAAACGAAAATCGCGAATTTTGCACGTTACCAAAATTCGCGATTTTATTTTTTCGGTCACGGCCGTGATTATATAAAGAAAAAGCCTCGGAACCAAGATCCGAGGCTTTATTCTTTCTGTCAAAGGATTATTATGCTTCCTCCTTGCCGGCGAGCTTCTCCTTGACCTTGTCGATCGCGTCCTTAACAGTTGCGATAGTGCTTGTCTCCTCATCAGGAATCTTGATTCCGAACACTCTCTCAAACTCCATAAGAAGCTCAACTGTGTCAAGTGAATCAGCTCCGAGATCATTTGTGAAGTTGGCGCTCTCAGTCACTTCTGACTCCTCGACGCCCAGCTTGTCAACGATAATCGCTTTGACCTGCTTTACGATTTCTTCTTCAGTCATAATTGAATAAATTAAATAAGTATATCCGTACCAAAAAATGCTATCAAAACCGCTTCCAGGCTATCCGGAAACAAATAGCGGCACAAAGTAAGTAAAAAATAGTCAATTATGCAAATTTGCCGGGACAGACCGTCAGAGGGTCAGGCCTCGCGCCGGCTGAGGCTCAGCCATATTCTCAGTCCATTCAGCGAATTAAGCAGGTAGAAAATGTATTTTATCAGCATCACGGCCGCATTCCCGGAACCGGCTCCGCTCATAACCGCGACAGCCCACAGCGAGATCGAGGAGATGTTCACCAGGATCCAGATGTACCACTGCTCCATAAAAGCAAGGCTCATCAGCACCTGACCCGCTATATTCAGAATCATCACCACCGCGTCCAGAAGGATCTTGGATTTGTCGATGCTGTCGATTCTTCCCGCCGCCAGCTTCGCTCCGTCCACATATAATAATATAAGGTACAGCGCCGCGATGCCAATGAATATTCCGGTAGCCAGCCAGGCCCATTGGCTTCCTGTCAGCCTCCGCGCCTTCAAATGCGAGCCTTCCTCACCGGAACGCACCTTCGCTCCCCTCTTGCTCCATTGCCAGAAACCAATGAACTGCATCGGCAGGAAATAGAACGCGTGCAGGGCGAAATTTCCCATTATCCCGTTGTCCAGATAGACAATCGTGCCGATCAGCACATCTATGAAGCCGAACACGAATGTCAGGATGTTCCCGTTGGCGGACATCACCGTGTTCACAACACCCATCACGGAGCCGAATGCCGCCAGAAGCAGCATAAACGTCCTGACACCCGGCTGTTGGAGCTTGAATATGGTCGTGACTGTCACGGCCAGCACCATTCCGGCCACAAGGAATATGTTGAACGCAAGATTGAACCTGCTTGCCTTTGACGATGCGGTCATAATGAAATGTGTTTGATTGGCGATACAAAAAAAAGAGAGGTCATCGATTTGATGACCTCTCTGGAGCGGAAAACGAGACTTGAACTCGCGACCCCGACCTTGGCAAGGTCGTGCTCTACCAACTGAGCTATTTCCGCAGACTTGTAGCCCGTAGCATTGCTTTGGGATTACAAAGGTAGCGCTTTTTTCTTTATTCGCAAACTTTTTCTGAAATAATTTCAAAAAAAGTTTGCGATAAAGCCCTAAACCTCGATCGAAGTCTTGAATTCGGACAGGAAACGGAGGTCGTTCTCGAAGTAGTGACGGAGGTCGTTGACCTGCC
>CAVCRL010000125.1:0-7775 GCA_963604455.1 Lachnospiraceae bacterium
CAATACCTATATGTAAATTTTATTATATTCTAATAAATAATCAGATAATCAATACATTACACATAAGAAACGGTGTCTATTAATATCTATTATAACACATAAGTCAAATGTTTCACCCTTAATGGTTGTATTTACAAAAGTAAATATGATTTTAAAATTTGTAAACGTATTTAAGCTGCTAAAATGTTTAGAAATGTGACCTCTCCGAGAATTTGATATTTCTTATACTTAGGTTAACTTTGTATGGAATTTTAAAATCTCAACGAGATGATACCTTCAATAAAAATTGAGGATTACAACTACCCTCTTCCTGACGAGCGGATCGCGAAATATCCGCTTGCTGAGCGGGATGCCTCAAAGCTTCTGCGCTATGAGAACGGCGATGTCAGCGAGTATATATTCAAGGATATTCCCTCTCTCTTGCCTTCCGGCTCTCTTATGATATTCAATGACACCAAGGTAGTGCCCGCCAGGCTTCATTTTCAGCGTGAGACCGGCGCGCACATTGAGATATTCTGCCTTGAGCCTGTCAATCCTCCTGAATATAACACCGCTTTCGCCGCGACGGAGCGTTGCCGTTGGAAATGTGTGATCGGGAACGCTAAGCGCTGGAAGAATGACGTTCTTTCCTTGTATAATCCGGATAGTGAAGAGGCTATCTCCGCGATGGGATTGAAGGCCAGCCTTGTCGAGCGTAACGGTGAGACAGGTATTGTGGAGTTTTTCTGGGATGGCGGGATTCCTTTCTCCAGAGTGCTGGAATTGTGCGGCACAGTCCCGATTCCTCCGTATCTCAATCGTGAGACAGAATCGATTGACACAGAGCGCTATCAAACCCTGTACGCTCATATTCGCGGCTCCGTGGCAGCACCTACCGCCGGACTGCATTTCACGCAGTCTGTGTTGGACAATATCGCCGCCAAGGGCATTGACTGTGAGAATGTCTGCCTTCACGTCGGAGCCGGAACTTTCCTTCCGGTCAAGAGTTCCGATGTGGCGGATCATCCGATGCACAGGGAGCCGTTTGTGGTCTCCCTTGACCTTCTCAAGCGCATCCGAGCCAATAAAGGCAAGTTGATAGCGGTCGGCACGACATCTGTCCGCACTCTTGAATCACTGTATTATGTCGGTGTGAGCTGCATCGAGAAAGGCAAGCCGGAGGATGTGGGCCAGTGGGCTCCTTATGAGCGTGAATATTCATATTCATTAGAAGAGTCGTTGGATGCCATAATCTCATATTTGGAGAACAACGGGCTGAATGAGCTCAAGGTTGGCACAAGAATCATCATTGTGCCGGGCTTCCGTTTCAGGCTTGTCGACCTTTTGATAACAAATTTCCACCAACCGGAAAGCACTCTGATTCTGCTGATTTCAGCGTTTGTAGGCGGTGACTGGAAGACCATCTACGACTATGCTCTCGGGCACGGCTTCAGGTTCCTCAGCTACGGCGACAGCTCGCTTCTTTTCCGCCGTACTTCTTAAGTCCTTTGTGGATTGATGGTTACAAGCCTTTGCGAATGTTAAGTAAATTGCTTACATTTGCAAAGATTACTAACGATGATTTATTATGGCTGATTCATCTGAATTCGAAAGCATCTGTCCTTACAACGATGCTGAGGCGGTCGAGGCCTTGAACAAGGTCGCGAATCATCCCGCTGTGTTGGCTATTTCCGAATATCTTTTCCCTGACGAGCCGATCTTTTTCCTTCGGAACGCGTTGAAGAGTGTGCATAATATAGATGAGTTTCAGGAGATTGTGATGAACAAGGCTGTGTCCTGGGTTATGGATAACACAATCCACAACTTCTCCTATGACGGCATCAGTTATATCAAGGAGATCAAAGGCAAATTCCTTGCGATGTCCAACCACAGGGACATCATCCTTGATCCTGCCATCACCCAACAGGTGCTTTTCAGGAACGGCATCCCGATGACGGAGATCTGTGTCGGTGACAACCTCATCAAACAGAGCAAGACCGTTGAATATCTGCTCCGTTCCAACAGGATGATCCGGGTGATCCGCGGAATTTCGGCAAGGGAACTCTATCTGTCCTCGCAGATTCTGTCTAAATACATCCGTCAAACCATCACTTCCGGTAAATCTTCTATATGGTTGGCGCAGAGGCAAGGGCGTACAAAAGACGGTATTGACACGACGGAGCAGGGCTTGCTGAAGATGCTGGATATGAGCGGCACGAAGTCGTTCAAAGAGAATTTTTCAGAGCTGAACATTGTTCCTCTCAGCATCTCTTATGAATATGAGCCGTGCGATGTCCGCAAGGCGCGTGAGATTCTTATCTCCAGGACTCAGAAATATGTCAAGACACGCACCGAGGATATGCACAGCATTGTTATGGGTATCCGCCAGCAGAAGGGTGACGTGCATCTCAACTTCGGTCTGCCGATAACTCCTGACGAGATCGAGTTGGCTTCGCATTGCGACAAGAATGACCGTTATCAGGCTATCAGGCACGCTGTTGACAAGAGGATCATTGCCGGCTATCAGCTTTGGAAGACTAACTATATCGCTTATGACCTTGTAAATCATAGTTATAAGTATGCGGAGCTTTATACTCCGGAGGATGTTGAGAAGTTTACGGAATATACTGAGCATCGGTTGGATAAGGTCGAGCGTCGTCTCAACCGTGCCGAGCTCCGTGACATATTTCTTCGCATCTATTCCAATCCTGTTGAGTCAAAGGAGCGTCTCGTCTCCGGTGAACCGCTTCGTCAGGAATAACTTCGGTCGCTGAGCCTGTCGAAGCGACTTTGTTGCAATAATCAACGCAATATCACCCTTGAAGAGGGCGTTCAAAAATAGAAAATTCCCAAATTTTGCACGTTACCAAAATTTGGGAATTTTTATTTTCTGAACGCTGTGTGTATTGTATTTATTCTTCTACTTGTTTGATATTCGCTTGTTTTATAATGATTGAAACAAATTGGTTATCTATATAAACATTTTTGTTATGTATCTTATTCCTGTTTTTACAAGACCTTTCAAGCAGCAGAAAAACTGAATTTCAAATTTTGGTAACGTGCAAAATTTGAAATTCAGTTTTTTGCTGCCTCAATCGAGGCGAAATATCTCACGAATTAAAACAAGCGATCCACACTGGCGATGACCTCCTCGGCGGAGAGCTCTGTACTGAGGATCAGATCAGGCTTCTTCAGCTCAAAGCCTTTGCTTGTGGCGTTGAGCATTCCAGCGCCTGTGATGTTCAGCATAACGGTCTCGTCTTTTTTGACTGTACCCTCGTCAAGAGCTTTCTTCAAAGCTGCCACAGCGGAAGCGGCGGCCGGGAATATGTCGTAGCCCTCTTTGTTGAAGAACTGGAGCATCCAATAGACGATGTCATCGTTGGTGACCTTGAAGAAGTCGCCGTTGGACTCCTTGAGAGTGTCGAACAGACCTCCGGCAAGGCTGTACGGTGGCTTTCTGTTGGAAAGGACCTTCGCGAGGATCACCTCGGCGCTCTTTCTGGACTCTTCCGGAGTGATCGACACGAGGTCTCTTGAGCCGGCTTTCCAGGAATCGTACATAAGGGTGAACGGGGCGTTCTGAGCGCAGTAAACCCTCATCTTGTTCTCGCCGAAACGACCGTCCTTGGCAAGCCTGCACGCGTTCTCCCAAGCGGCGATCGCACCGGTTCCGCTGCCGACTGCCTGGAAATATGCGTCAGGAATACGCCCGATAGTCTCCACGGCGCTTAACAGAGTAGTTCCCATTCCGTCTCTTCTGGCAATGTTCTTCGCACCGCCTTCGGCCAGATAACGGGAATCCTTGCAAAGCTTCTCTCCAAGGGCTATGGCATCGTAATAGTCTGTGCCGTTTGGGGTTGCGATGACCTTCACGCAAGGTTTGAGCCTTTTCAGGAACCACAGGTCGCTGATGTTGTCGTTAGGAATGCAGATCACGATCGGGATGTCGTTGTCTGAGCAGACACGAGCGAAGGCCCTGGCCGTGTTGCCGGCGGACTGCACCACAAGGATGTGCTTGTCGTTTTTCGGCAGCCTTGCGCAGACTGAGAACGCCTCGGTCTCCTTGAATGAGCAGGTCTCCATCTTGGCGCAACGCTTTGGAACGTAGCCGGACAGGGTAATGTACAGGTTCTCCATCCTGAGAAGCTCGGCGAGTCCCTTGCTCTTGTAGGTCACAGGGGCGTGCGAATTCTTCAGCGTCCTGTTGATCGGAAGCCATTCGGCGTATCTGTAAAGCCCTTTGAGGTCGTCACGCGGGGTGAACTTCTCATTCTCATACACGGCCCTTACCAATGATGGCGCGGAAGCCTCCGGATCAGCCAATGTCCAACCGGCATCCTGGAATATTCTCCCGGAACCGACGTTCACAAGCTGGTAATTTGTTGGTTTGAATTTCATCGTTATTGTGTGTTAATATATTCATTTACAGATTGATCAGCAGCCATGCCATATATCCGGCGAAGCAGGCGAGCAGGAGGCCGCCTTCGACTCTGTCCAGCTTCCGGCCTTTGCGTGTGAACGCGCTGACCCAGATCAGCAAGGCCCCGAGCAGCAATATTCCAAGATCAACGAATGTCATCCCTGAGAAAGACAGGCCTGACGGGGAACCTGGCTGTGGCTTGTAGGCGACAGCGGAAACGCCCAGAATCATAAGGATATTGCCGATGTTCGAGCCAAGGATATTGCCGAGAGCCAGCTGCCCTTTTTTCTTTGCCGCCGCCACCACACAGGTCACGAATTCCGGCATCGAGGTACCGCCCGCAAGAATTGTTACCGCGATGAACTTGTCGCTGATGTTCAGCATCCTGGCTATCTTGGTCGCGCTGTCCACGAACTTGTCGCCTCCGAAGATCAAGGCCGCTAATCCGCCGATGACCATCAGGATGGCCACCCATAATTTTCCGCTTTCAGGCTCCGCCGGATCCTTTGTTTCCCCAGCCTTTCCAGACTTGAAGGACCAGTACATATAAGCGGCGAAAAGTATAAGGAATATAACGCCGTCCAATCTTGTCAATGTGTTGTCGTCGCCTATCCCGAACAGCGTGAAATGCATTCCGAATATGATCAGGAGAACTGTGGTGATGATGTTGAGCGGGATATCGATCTTGACATTGTCACGTGTCATTGAGATCGGTCTTATCAGCGCGGTGAAGCCGAGTATGAAAAGGGCGTTGAATATGTTCGAGCCGACTATGTTACCTACAGCAATGTCGGCGTTGCCTTTCAAGGCTCCGGCAAGACTTACGACAAGTTCCGGCATCGATGTTCCGATTCCGACGATCGTAAGGCCGATTACAAATTCACTCAGTCCGGCTTTCCTTGCTATAGTGGAAGAGCCGTCAACGAGCCAATCGGCTCCAAGCACGACCAACGCAAGCCCGGCAAGCAGAATAAGGATCTCAGTTACCATTCTTTATAATATTAACGAGATACAAATTTAATGAAAAAATAGTAAACTGTGTTACTTTTTTGTGTAGTACTTTGGCCAGCAGGCTTCGAGGTAGGCTTTCAGTCTGTCTTCCTGAGGGTTAGGCGCAGGCTCGTAGAATACTGTGCCTTCAAGGCCGGCCGGCATAAATTCCAGATCCGCGAAATGGCCGGGATAGTCGTGGGCATACTTGTAGCCGTCCGCATATCCAAGTTCCTCCATAAGTTTGGTCGGCGCGTTCCTCAGGTAGAGAGGCACAGGTGCCGTCTTGTCTTTGTTCGCCACTTCAATCGCTTTGTTTATCGCAAGATACGCTGCGTTACTTTTAGGAGAGCTTGCAAGGTAAATCGTGGTCTCTGATAGCGGGATTCTGGCTTCGGGCATACCGATCTGATGGACAATCTGGAAGCACGAGTTCGCAAGCAGCATCGCATTCGGGTTGGCGAGTCCTACATCCTCGGCGGCGGAAATGCAGAGTCGCCTTGCGATGAACAGCGGATCCTCTCCACCGTTCAGCATCCTTGCCAGATAATAGACAGCGGCGTTCGGATCTGAGCCGCGTATGGATTTGATGAACGCCGAGATGATGTCGTAGTGCATCTCGCCGTCTTTATCGTAAATCGCCAGATTCTCCTGAATGCACCCAGTAACGGTCTCGTTATCAATGACTATATGGGATTCCTTTCCGGCGAAAGAATCAATGACAATCTCAAGTACGTTCAGAAGTTTCCGGCCGTCACCGCCGCTGTAACGGAACAGAGCCTCGGTTTCCTTGACTTCAATGTCCTTTTCCTTGAGCAGCACATCATTTTTCAAGGCTCTGTCCAAAAGCATCTGAAGGTCGTTGACTTCCAATGATTTCAGGACAAAGACCTGGCATCTGGACAGAAGCGGGGTGATCACCTCGAAAGAAGGGTTCTCGGTCGTGGCTCCGATCAGGACAATAGTGCCGTTCTCGACCGCGCTAAGCAAGGCATCCTGCTGGGCCTTGTTGAAGCGGTGTATCTCGTCGATGAACAGGATGGGCGCCGCTCCGTTGGAAAACACGGAGGCTCCTCTTGCCTTGTCTATGACATCACGGACATCCTTCACTCCGGCACTGACCGCCGAAAGGGTGTAGAAGTCCCTTGACAAAGTCTGGGCGATTATTCCGGCCAAAGTGGTTTTCCCGACACCGGGAGGCCCCCATAGGATGAAAGAGGACAGATTGCCGTTCTCAATCATCTTTCTAAGTATGCACCCTTCGCCTACAAGATGTCTCTGCCCGACATATTCAGACAGATTTTTTGGTCTCATCCGCTCCGGAAGAGGGGGAAGCATAGCACTTTGTCCTGTTCTTTGATAAATATCCGACATATTTAGTTAAATACTGTTCTATCAACAATGAAAACAAAAATGTTTGGCATGGTAACGTATTTGTTAATAAGGTTCGTCCGCTATTTTTCGGCCTAACCGAACGCAAATTTAAGAAAAAGCGGAATAAGTTTCGTAAATTTGTCTATTACTTGCCAAATGCCACATATAGGCGCAATGGCAGAACATATTTTTTTTGATAAGATGAGACTATCTGAAAGAATCCGTTTCGTTGGCGTTAACGACCGCCAGACCAAGCTCTTCGAGCGGCAGTGGCCGCTTCCTTATGGTGTCAGCTATAATTCCTATCTGGTTGTGGATGAGAAGATTGCCTTGATTGACACGGCCGCCGTGACCTTCAAGGACGAGTTCCTTGCAAACATCAAGGCCGAGATAGGGGACAGGAAGATCGACTACCTCATAGTCAACCATATGGAGCCGGACCACAGCGCACTCCAAAGCGTGATAAGGAATGAATATCCTGATTGTACGATAGTTACAAACGCCAAGGCGGTGCCGATGATCGAGGGCTACCAAGGTCTGACCGACAATATCAAGGTGATAAAGGAAGGGGAGACCCTCTCACTCGGGAACGTGAGCCTCCAGTTCTTTATGGTTCCGATGGTTCACTGGCCGGAGACTATGGTGACTTGGTGTCCGGAGGAGAAAACCTTGTTCTCAGGCGACGCGTTCGGCACCTTCAAAACGTTTCCTGAAAGCGTAATAGACTCGCAATCAGACATATTCAATGAATATAAAGACGAGATGACGAGGTATTACTCGAATATAGTCGGAAAATATGCCGCTCCGGTCCAGGCCGCGCTCAAGAAGCTTTCCGGTTTGGAAATATGCCGGATTTGCAGCACCCACGGCCCGGTTTGGGAGAATCATATTCCAGAGGTCGTCTCATTATACGACAAGTTCAGTCGTTACGAGCCGCTTGAGCACGGTGTCTGCCTGGCTTACGGTTCGATGTACGGCAACACGGAAAAGGCCGCTCTGGCGTTGGCTG
>CAVCRL010000126.1:0-7693 GCA_963604455.1 Lachnospiraceae bacterium
TCCTTTATATTCATTCCTGTGTAGAGGAGTCTTTTGAGCTGGGTCTCGTCCTTCGGAGCGGCTATGATGGTGTTCGGGACGCAGCGCAGGTACGCGAGGTCGAACGCTCCTTGGTGGGTCGCCCCGTCCTCGCCCACAAGCCCGGCCCTGTCAAGGCAGAGAACCACGTTCAGCCTCTGGAGGGCGATGTCGTGGATGATCTCATCGTAAGCCCTTTGCGCGAACGACGAGTAGATGACGCAGTACGGCTTCATACCTCCGGCCGCGAGTCCGGCCGCGAAAGTCACGGCGTGCTCCTCCGCGATCCCGACATCAAAGAACCGGGCCGGGAACCGGGCTGCGAAATCGCTCATTCCGCTGCCTGTGGCCATCGCCGGGGTTATGCCAACAATTCTCGGATCTTTCTCCGCAAGCTCGCACAGAACCTGGCCGAACACATCCTGATAACGAGCGGCGGGATATTCCTTGGCCGGCCTTTCCCCTGTCTCGGCATTGAATCTCCCCGGGGCGTGCCACGTTGTAGGGTCGGATTCCGCCGGAGCGTAGCCTTTCCCCTTGACGGTGCAGGTGTGCAGGATTTTCGGCCCCTTTATGTCCTTCAGGCGGCGAAGGGTCTTGACGACCTCCACGACATCATTGCCGTCGATTGGGCCGAAGTACCTGAATCCGAACGCCTCGAAGAGGTCTCCCCCGGATGTGGTGACCAGTCCGGACTTGGTCTTCCGCACGAACCATTGGATCCTGTTGCGGAACTTGCCGGCTCCGAGCTTTTCCCAGATGCGGGTCTTGATGCGGTTGTAGGCCGGATCCGTCGTCAGTTTAAGCAAATATGAATGCAGTGCTCCCTTGTTGCCGTCGATGGCCATATCGTTGTCGTTCAGCACGACGAGAAGATCCGTGTCCTCCCATCCGGCGTTGTTGAGCCCCTCAAGCGCCAGCCCTCCGGTCATCGCACCGTCACCGATCATCGCGACGACCTTCTCGCCCGTGCCCGACAGCTTGGCGGCCTCGGCCATTCCAAGCGCGGCGGAGATTGACGTGGACGCGTGTCCGGCCCCGAAAGCATCATATTCGCTCTCGTCCCTGTTCGGGAATCCGCTGATCCCGTCCGGCATCCTGTTCTTTTTGAAGGCCTCTTTCCTGCCGGTCAGAATCTTGTGCGCATATGCCTGATGCCCCACGTCAAAGACCAGTTTGTCTTTAGGCGTGTCAAACACATAGTGCAGACCCACAATCAGTTCCACAGCGCCAAGACTGGACGCCAGATGCCCCGGATTGTCCGCGCAGCACCTGACGATGTAGTCCCGGATCTCGCCGCAGAGCGGTCGCAGTTCCTCTATATCCAGCTTCCTGAGGTCTTCAGGAGAATTGATCTTATCAAGAATCATAAGGACGAAGGTACGACTTTATTCCGACATTTTTCTTATATTCGCAAGTTGTTTGAATATTTTTACATTCATTACGAATATATTTTAAAGAAATAATCAAATGTCAGAAAAGATCCAAAAACTGATGAATGACTCGCCGGCCGCAAGGTGGACCGCCCTCATTCTTATCGCGCTGATGATGTTCTTCGGCTATATGTTCGTGGACGTGATGTCTCCGTTGCAGGCCTTGATCGAGCAGCAGAGGGGCTGGAGCCCGGACGTGTTCGGAACCTACGCCAGCGCTGAGTACATCCTCAATGTCTGCGGCTTCCTGATTCTTGCCGGTATCATCCTGGACAAGATGGGAGTCAGATTCACAGGAATACTCTCCGCTTCGATGATGTTCATCGGAGCCTCAATTAAATATATAGGTATAACAGACTGGTTCCAGACCACGGCTTTCTGTGAGTGGCTCGGAACCTGGTGGGTCTCAATGCCTGGCAGCGCCAAGATGGCCGCCCTTGGCTTTATGATCTTCGGCTGCGGCTGCGAGATGGCCGGCACGACAGTTTCCAAAGCCATCGCCAAATGGTTCAAAGGCAAGGAGATGGCTATGGCTATGGGCATCGAGATGGCAATCGCCCGTGTGGGAGTGTTCTCCGTTTTCTCGATCAGCCCTATCCTCGCCTCCAAGCTGGGCGGAGTGCAGGGGCCTGTCGGATTCTGCACGGTGCTGCTTCTCATCGGCCTCATCAACTTCCTTGTGTTCAGCGTGATGGACAAGAAGTTCGACGGACAGCTGGTGGAGGCCGGGATCAAATCTGAGGAAGCGTCTTCCGACGAGGAGTTCAAACTCAGCGACCTCGGCAAGATCTTCTCTTCGCAGAGCTTCTGGGTTGTCGCTCTTCTGTGCGTCCTCTACTATTCAGCGATCTTCCCGTTCCAAAGATATGGCGCGAATATGCTCCAGTGCAATCTGGACGGAATCTCAGCAAGGACCGCCTCTGACATATTCAGATGGTTCCCGATCGGCGCGGCACTCATCACTCCGTTCCTCGGCAGGTTCCTTGACACTAAGGGCAAGGGTGCGACAATGCTCATCTGGGGTGCCTTGCTTCTGATTGTCTGCCACTTGGTCTTCGCTTTCGCGCTGCCGGCCACACACAGCAAGTTCCTCGCCCTCGCGACCATCGTGGTGCTCGGAATCAGCTTCTCGCTCGTTCCGGCCGCCCTTTGGCCTTCGGTTCCGAAGATCATCGACGAGAAGATCCTCGGCTCGGCCTACTGCCTTATCTTCTGGGTGCAGAACATAGGACTCTGCTTCGTTCCTAAGCTGATCGGAAGCGTCCTGACAAGCGTCAACGCCGATAATCCAGCCGTCATCGCCGCCAAGGCCGCCGGTGCCGAGTTTATCCCTTACAACTACACGATTCCGCTCGTCATCTTTGCCGGATTCGGTGTAGCCGCCCTTTTGATAGCCCTTTATCTCAAGGTTCTTGACGGCAAGCGCCACCTCGGCCTTGAGCTCCCGAATATTCAGAAGTAGTTTTTTGAATATCCAAGGTCTTTCGCAACGGGAGGAGCTGCACACCGTGGGCGTGGCCGCCCGTGGCCACGTGAACGGGAGGGGCCCTGAGCGAAGCGAAGGGAGGGATTTACCCGTCGGGGTGCTGCACCTCCCCGCGGCGAACTTAACAATAAACTAAACGATAGTGGCAAAAACATTAAGGAAATATTCGTGCTGGATAGCGCTGGCGTGTCTTGTGGTGCCGATGTTCGCGTCGTACTACTTTGACGATATGTTCTCCACGCTGTCCCACCTGTTCGAGAACCCGTCGATGCTCCAGCTCGGCTGGAACTCGGCCGACTACGGCCTCTACACCAGCGGTTACTCGGTCCTCTGCGTGTTCGGCGGCCTTGTGGTCTGCGGAATGCTGCTGGACAAATGGGGCGTGCGTGTCACAGGATCGATATTCGTCACTATGATGGCAGGAGGCGCCGCCCTCGTCACCTATGCGCTGACATCCGGACTGCCGCCAAAGACATCACTGACAATAGCTTACGTCGGATGTATGTTCTTCGGCCTCGGCAGCGAGATCGCCGGAGTCGCGGTCACGAGATCGATAGCCAAATGGTTCAAGGGCGGGAATATGGCCTTTGCTATGGGACTTCAGCTGGCGATCGCCAGACTTGGAACCGCGTTCGCCCTTGTGATATCTCCGAAACTTGTGGCCGAGAAGGCCGCCGGGCAGACATATTCATTGATGGAGACAGCGGAACCTGCATTTCTTGGACTTGGGCTGATGCTTGTGGGAATGGTTCTGTGGGCGATATTCGTGGCTATGGACGCAAGGTTTGACCACCAGGCGGGCCTGAAGGACACCGTAGAGACCGCCGAAGAGGATAAGTTCCGTTTCTCGGATGTGGTGAAGCTGCTGAAAAACAAGCATTTCATCGTGATCGCCCTGCTGTGTGTGTTCTTCTACAGCAGCGTGGTCTCTTTCAAGAAATTCGCATCGGCCATTCTGATTCCGCGGTTTGACGTGCCAGTCGAGGCCGCCAGCTGGATGGTTTCGATGCTTCCGTTCGCCACAGTCGTATTCGCTCCGATCTTCGGATTGTTGGTGGACAAGATCGGTCACGGCACCCGCTGGATGCTAACCGGTGCCGTGCTGGCCCTTATCGCGCATCTGATGCTTGCCTTCGCCCCGTCCGGAATTCCGTTCTATGGCTACCTCAGTATGGTTTTCCTGGGCTTCGGCTATTCCCTGGTCCCGGCGGCGATGTGGCCTTCCGTGCCTAAGATAGTCCCGAACAAAGTGCTTGGCACCGCATATTCATTAATATACTGGGTTCAGAATCTTGGACTTATGTCGTTCAAAATGTTCGCCGGAAAAATCCTTGCAGACACCAATCTCGACAAGGGTGTAAGCGAGACCGGCGCGGTCTGGGTGGAAGTTATGTTCGTTGGTGTCTGCGTCGTAGCCTTGCTTCTGGCGCTCTCGCTAAGCGTGTATTCACGCCGTAATCCTCATCTGAAAATCGATCTTCCGGATCAATCATAAACTTTTTAACTTTATAATTATGCTTCATTTCAACAGACTGCTTGCCGCCGTGTGCGTTACCGGCCTTGTGTTCGCAAGCTGCCAGAAAGATCCTGAAAAGATCGAGGTCTCATCAATCACCCTTGACCCGACGGAACTGGCTCTTGAGCCAGGAAACACGGCTGTGCTTAAGGCTGCGGTCGCTCCGGAAAACGCCGACTATGACGGAATATCCTGGGCTTCAGATAATGTCGATGTCGCGACCGTAGAGAATGGCACCGTGACGGCTGTCTCTAAGGGTACAGCCACAATCACCGCCACAGTGGAAGGCAAGTCCTCCACTTGCAAGGTGACGGTCAAGACCAGTGTGGCCGAACTCAAGTTGAGCCATACCGAGGTTACTTTGGAGATCGGAAAGACGCAGACCCTTACGGCGACGGTTCTGCCAGAGGATGCTGAATATTCAGAAATCACCTGGGAATCTGACAACGCATCGGTGGCGACGGTTGACGCAGAGGGAGTGGTCACATCTGTGGCGGAAGGAACCGCCACCATCACTGCGAAAACCGGTGACAAGGCCGCCTCCTGCAAGGTGACTGTGGTCAAGGCCGCCGTGATTTATGTCACCGGCTATGATGACAAGCTTGGCACGGCTTTCAGATGGACCCGCGGAGACTACAGCGCGACGGATCTCAGCACAGACCCTAACCAGGCCACAAAAGCATTTGACATAACCCTCAGTGGGGATGATGTCTATATCGGAGGATGCACCACGAATGAGGATGGGTATTTTATTCCGACACTTTGGAAGAACGGACAGGCTCAGACGCTTATGGATGCGTCGCAGCCTATTGACGGAGAAATCCAGTCGGTCAGTGTCTCCGGGAATGATGTCTATGCGGCAGGATGGTATCGTGTCAACAGAAGCGCCACCACATCTTTTAAAAGGGATGCCGCTGTTGTTTGGAAAAACGGATCGCGAATAGAACTCGCAAACACAAGCTATGCCCAGGCGTTCGAAGTCCGCGCGGAAGGGAACAAGGTGTATGCGTGTGGATTCACCACGAATTCCGACGGTTTCGCTATGCCTACATTGTGGACCAGCACTGATGGGTTGAATACATTCCAGACCAAGACGTTCGGCGGGGTGGCGAAGCACGCGTATGCCGAAGGCTTGTGCGTTTCAGGCAACGATGTCTATATGGTAGGTTACGGTGACAACGGAGAGAACCGCTCCGCTATGCTCTGGAAGAACGACGAGGCGGTGAAGCTCCTCGACAACGGAAAGTCTTACGCATATTCAGTGGCAGTAGCCGATGGTCACGTATATGTTGTAGGGTATGTGGTCAAGACTTACGAGAAGGGAGAGTGCGCCGTGGCCACACTCTGGGTCGATGGCGTGGCCCAGTCTCTTACCGAAATCAAGAAGGACTCACAGGCTTGGGACGTTTTCGTAAAGAACGGCAACATCTACGTCTCCGGATTCATCGGAGGACAGATAGTCGTTTGGGAGAACGGGGTGGCCGGTGCGATCAGATACGGCGATTCCGAGTCAGCCTGCGCTACCGGAATATATGTGAAATAACATCCTTTTCAGGATTTGAGGTTTCCGATCCTCTCTTATCGGGAGGGTCGGATTTTTTCGTGTCATCCGGTTACCATCAGGTGTGACTGATTTTGTTGCGACTATCGAAATTATATTGTAACTTTGGCGAATTAAACGATAAAGTAAAATTTTTTTATGAAAAACTCGATCAAACTTTTCACCTTGGCGGCCATTCTGCTCGCCGCTGTTTCCTGTGAGAACAAGCCTTCTACGGTAAGCTACACCCTGGCCGGACAATTCGACTATGTAAGCGAGTACCCGCAGGAATTCCCTGTTGTTGACAGCCTCTATTACAACAAGTACATAATGCTGGACAATTACTCCGCCCTGTGCACAAACTGCGATGATGTCAACAGTGGTTTCGTCGGAGGTTGGAAAGTCTCCTTGAAAAAGGGCTCTATGGAAGACTCTTATGACCTTCAGGTGTTTTCCTCAGCCGGAAAGTATGCGGGACTGTATAGCTCCGAGAGCAGGCAAGGCCATAAGTCTTATGCGGTCTATGCTCCTTCGATGTCAACTTATGACATTGTGTTCAAGTACAAGGACGCCTTCACAAAATCAAGCTGCTATGTGTCCGGCCTTTGGATAAACAACACAAAATATGTCGAAAAACTTGCCGAGGAGGGTATGATCGCGGATGGCGAATACCTTAAGGTGAAGGCTATGTTCTTCAAGAATGACATCCAGGTCTGCACAGAGGAGTTCAATCTGGTTGACTACACAGGTGCCGAGCATAAGATTGTCAAGGATTGGACGGCTTGGGAGATGAAGGAGGCCAAGAGTTTTGATGTGGACGCCATAAAATTCGATGTTACCACAAACTCCGCCTCTTTGCCTCAGTATTTCTGTATGGATTTCCTGATTGCAAGCATCTCGGTTGAGTATTAGGACTTTTGTCGCGGAAGCAATCAGAGGGTCTTTCAGATCAGGCCTTCCGGTATGCTGACAGAAATAGACTCAGAATCTTCATCGACGGACAGGATGAGATCTTCGTGCAGAGGAATCATCACCTGTCCGCCTTTCGTATCCACATAGAGGCAGGTGTTGCCTGGGATGTCCTCATAGTCAGTGATTTCACCGACGGCATTGCCGTCAGCGTCCTTCAGAGTCCAGCCGATCAAGTCTTCGACTGTAAGGCCGTCGTCCGCGCTTTCATATTCATTGATGCCGTCAGGCTTGGCGAATATGTCCTTGCCGACCAGCTCTTCCGCGTCCTGAAGGTTCTTTACCCCTGTCAGACGGGCCAGCGCGCGATTTGTGCCTTTTCTTGAGAAAGATTCAATAAAAAACGGAACCGGCAGTCCATCGAATGTGATGAACACCGGTTCCTTTTGGTTCAGGTCCTCGGGACTTATCTCGCGGAATCCAATGAGGATTTCGCCTTCGGTACCGTTGGACTTCAGTACCCGGGCAATCTGCAGAAATTCTGACTTTGCCCTGGACATCGGATTAGGCCTCTGCTGGAGCTTCAGGAGCGGCCTCGGCGGCAGCGGCTTCCTCAGCTGCCTTTGCGGCAGCAGCCTCTTCGGCGGCCTTGCGCTGAGCCTCAGCGAGTTCCTCCGCTTTCTTGGCAAGAGCCTCAGCCCTTTCCGCGTTTACCTTCTTCTCGGCCTCAAGAGCAACCTTGGCCTTGTCGGCGGCATCCTTTACGAGGCCAGCCTTCTTGGCGGCGATCT
>CAVCRL010000127.1:0-7657 GCA_963604455.1 Lachnospiraceae bacterium
AATCAAACAACGGAATCGAGGTCAAAGACTTCGCCTACTGCTCAGACAAGTACCAGTACACGATGGGCAAATCCTTCTACGAGACAGGCAGAAAGGATGTCATCGCCGTCTTCAATATGTTCTACAGGAAAGCCCCGGAAAACAACAACTGGGCGGTCGTGAGCGGCATCGAGGAAGCCATCGAATGCATCCGGAACATCGGCAAGGCCGAGCCGGAATTCTACGAAAAGTTCCTTCCAGGCGATGAATATGCCGAATTCCGCAAGTACCTGTCAACATTGAGGTTCACGGGCAATGTCTATGCGATGCGCGAGGGCGAGATCGCGTTCCCGAACCAACCGATCATCACAGTGGAGGCTCCGCTGATCGAAGCCCAGATCCTGGAGACTCCCCTCCTCTGCATAATGAACCACCAGATGGCCGTGGCCACAAAGGCCTCAAGGGTCTGTCGCGCCACCAACCGTCCTGTCAGCGAGTTCGGATCACGGCGCGCTCACGGCCCGTGGGCTGCCACTTTCGGAGCGAAGGCCGCGATCATAGCCGGATGCGCCAGCACCTCGAACATCCTGACCGGAGTCCTCAACGGAGTCCCTTCCACCGGCACGATGGCCCACAGCTTCGTCACCTCCTACGGCAGCACCGTCGAAGGCGAGCACAAAGCCTTCGTTGACTACATCAACACCCACCGGGGCGAGAACCTCATCCTGCTCATAGACACCTACGACACCCTTAAATGCGGCATTCTGAACGCGATACGCTCTTTCAAGGAATGCGGAATAGACAATGAATATCCCAACGGCTACGGCGTGCGCCTTGACAGCGGCGACCTCGCCTATCTCTCAGTCAAAGTCCGCAGGATCCTTGACAACCACGGACTTACGGGCTGCAAGATCTTCGCCACCAATTCCCTTGATGAATATCTCATCTCGGATCTTGAGCGCCAGGGAGCCTGCATCGATTCCTACGGAGTCGGCGACGCCATCGCCACCAGCAAGGCCGCCCCGTGCTTCGGCAACGTGTACAAACTTGTCCAGATTGACGGCCGTCCGGTCCTGAAACGCTCCGAGGACAGGATCAAGCTGATCAACCCTGGATTCCAGATCACCTACAGGATCACAAAGAAAGACCCAGATCTCGGGGAAATCTACAAGGCCGACGTGACCTGCCTGCGCGGAGACACCCTCGCCCAAAGGATCGAAGCCGGCGAGACCTTCACCATCTACGACGAGCAGGACCGCTACAAGTACAAGATATTCCAGTCCAGTGAATATTCCTGGAGACCCCTCCAGCATAAGGTCATCAAGGATGGCGAAAGATGCGCCGAAAGCCACACCCTGCAAGAGAAAAAAGCCTTCTATAACAACACACTATCGCATTTCAGCCCGTCCGAGAGACGTCTCATCAACCCACACTACTACAAGGTTGACATCTCCGACGACCTCCTGAACACCAAACTCGAGATCCTCGACACCCTCAACAAGGAGATCGAAGCCTTCAGCATTGACTGATGGCAGGCTTTTCGGGATCAGCTTTCCATCAAAGGGTAGAAATCGAAACTCTCAGCAGCGGCTAATGGCAAGCTTTTCGGGATCAGCTCTCCATCGAGTGGTAGAAACAGAAGCCATCAGCAGCAATCAAGACACGGTTCATCGCCATCCACCACAATCCGTCAGGAGCATTTTCTCCCCAATTTGCTCTTGACAGGATGTATCTGAACCCTGACAAGCGCAAATATCTCCTTTATTGATCCCGTCAAGATGCGTCAATCCTCAACGAGCGCATTTCCCGGACTTTTTGCACGGTTTTTATGCAGAATTTTGCAAAAAATTGCACGAAGTATCGTGCAATTTTCTTAATTTTGTGCATACAACTATCAGCAGAAATGGAATCTTTATACGCCACATACAAGCAGAAGCTTGAGTTGACCCCGATGTCGTTCTTTCGAGACTTTCATAATGAGATCAACTGGGATTGCCGGATAATCGGAATTCTCGGACAGAAAGGTGTCGGCAAATCCACACTCATACTCCAGCACATCAAGAAATATGAAGATGCCAGCAAAGCGCTATATGTGTCCGCAGATGATATATACTTTACCGCGCACACATTGATCGACACCGCTAAGAAGTTCTTTGCCGAAGGTGGAAAGGTGTTATACATTGATGAGATCCACAAGTATGGAGGATGGAGCACCGAGGTGAAACTTATGTATGACCAATTGCCTCTGCTGAAGGTCGTATATTCAGGCAGTTCCATTCTTGATCTCAAAAAAGGAGGTGCTGATTTGAGCCGAAGAGCCATCGAATATAGAATGCCTGTCTGGTCTTTCAGGGAATACCTCAACCTTAGACAAGGATGGAATCTGAACAAGGCCACCATCGAAGATATTCTCAAAGGTAATGTGGATTTTCCTTATGGAGAGTACAGGCCACTGGCCTATTTCAAAGAATATAAGAAAGAAGGGTGCTACCCATTCTTTGATGAACCAGAGTTTCGGACAAGGCTGCGTCAGGTCATCACCACCACAGTTGAACTTGATATTCCCAAATATGCGGAGATGACGGTCGCCGCGACAGACAAGCTGAAGAAACTGATGTACTACATCGCGCAAAGTGTGCCGGTGAAAATCAATTATTCAAATATGGAACGCGATCTTGGCATACCAAGAAACAGCCTCCCTCAATATCTTGAATATCTTGAAAAGGCCGAGCTTGTCTGCACATTGAAGATGAAAGCAAACGGCGACGCCGCGCTGCGGAAGATGGACAAACTCTATCTGGACAATCCAAATATGATGTACGCCCTGTCGGAAACCGAACCGAATGTCGGCAACATACGGGAAACAATGTTCCTCTGTTGGATGAAGCGGTCACATACCGTAGTGGAATCCCCAGTCTCCGATTTCGAGATAGACGGAAAAACCTTTGAGGTCGGAGGACGCAAGAAGGGCAAAAAACAGATCGCCGATGTAACAGACGGCTATGTGGTGGCGGATGACATCGAATACGCCTTTCAGAACAAGATCCCGATCTGGATGTTCGGATTCATCTACTAGCACCCTCTCCGACAGGAGCGCTTCAACCTCATATTGCTTACGTCAGTAAGTAATTGAACCTCAACAAGTGCAAATATCTCCTTTATTGATCCCGTCAAGGTGCGTTAACTCTCGACGAGCGCATATTTCCCCTTTTCCGCGCCTGTCGAGGCACATTTGAACTCCGATAAGCGCAAAAAGAGGAGTTATCGCGCTCGTCGAGGTTCATAAAACTATCCGGCAATCACTTCGTGGAGTCTGTCGCACGTTTTTCTATGCGGAATTTTGCGAATATTGCACTAAACAGACATCACTGGCTGCCAAGTATTTATGCTTTACGGCCAATGTTTTCGCACAAAGCATACCTGATGATTTATTTGCCTCTTGAATTGACGACATCTCCTTCCTGACGATATTTCGCAACTGTTCTTCGCGCTATTCTCACCCCCGTACGTTTAGTAAATTCCTCGGCGATAAACTCATCTGTTGCCTTAGGATAAGCTGCTCGTATCTTTCTAATTTCATCAATGCACTGAACTTCCGTCAATTCACCCACTCCTGCCGAAGAGAAAATGTCATCCTTGCTGAACCGCCCTCCGGTTGACATAATAGAAATATTCTCGATAGCTCTTGATACAACTGAATCATCAAGGTTTAACTCTTGCGCCAAATCAGACTGGCTCAATTTGTGAAGCTGTTGATTATTCCCACTTCTCAAGTAGTCAGTCTGCATTTCTATTACTTTTCTAAAAATATCATCATATCTATTCCAAGATATAAGACCCTTATTTCTAAATCTTATAACATAGATCGGACAAGCATCTGAATCCTTCAAATTCCAAATGTTACCCAACGATTTAAGAATGCTGTTCGTCGTCCCTTGCATTTTCGGTTCAATCCGATGGTAAGCCACAAAAAATGATTTATTGTCTTGGAATATCCAAGCCTGATTATAATCATTATTATCGTTAGCAGAATGCTCAACCATATCTACATCAACCGTCTCTGTTGGCAAGACATCAAAGACTTCTTGATCATTCGGCTGCACGCTATTCTTTGACGATAAGTAAAGATCAAGGATAGATGACAAGGCTGATCTGTATTTCTCCAACAAAGAAGCAACGTCAACTCCGTTTTTGTGATTGGTGCGATCCTCATAAATCAAGCCAATATCGTCAAGAAGTAGTCTTGTCTTTTTGTCACCAGAAACTCTCATCGCATAATTGAGAACAGAATCTTGCTCAAGCATCGCATTTCCGCCATTATCCAAATTCTTATGTGGATCAGCGGAAGTTAAGGAATACAATTCATTGCACTTCAAAAAGGTCGTTCCGTTCCTTGTGCTGACATAAGCGACCAAATCTTTGGTTTTCCTATTGTTACGGACACAAAAGGCATTAATCACATTGCGTCCTGACTTCCATGTAAAGCGGATATGCCTCTTAGGGTTTCCATTTCCAGTGAACAATGCGCTTTCTATATCAATCCAATCAGTATACCCTTGTTCATAGCATAAGACTAAGTTATAGTCTTTGTACCCTTTGGGAAGTGAAATTCTACATTCATATGCGTCTTTTGGCTGTGGGTCATTTGCACAAACAATTTCGGCATTATGGTCTTTCTCCTTCCCTTTGTACAAGTAAAGATACCCGTACAGAGACTCTTTCTCAAACAAGTCAAACGTTGCTTTAACCATATCGCCATCCTGATCATTTTTATCAAGGATGGACTGTTTTTCTTTATCAACGGAATCCACAGGCGGCAATTCTTCAATCACCTCCAAGTCATCTTTCGGTGGCTCGGCATTCGGCGATAAAGGAATTTGGACATCCACATTTGAAGCACCATTCTTAAATCGTGCCCAAAAATATTTGGATATATCGTCCCCGAACAAATGAGTGGTATTATTCCCTGTTCTGACGAATAATGCTTTCCCCAAAACCCACACCGGCCAAAAATCCGACTGTCGTATTTCAATTATAATATATCGAGCTCCCGCAGTATAGCGACTATTATTCTTCCCATGCTTAACCTTACAACTCACAAGAGTTTTGGCATACGATCCTAAATAATACCCAATTGAGTTCGACAATTTATTCAAATACCCATCATCGTCTTTAGTATAATCATTATAACGGTCATTAGCACTACTATTTAAGTACTCAAAGTCATCCTCGATGCCGGTGCGAATATTTCCATCATTATTAACTCCGATATAAAGTTTTCCTCCTGAAGCATTCATCATCCCTGCTATTGACTGCATAATAACTTTGGTTTGTGCGTCAATATTCGGCTCCGCTGTTCCTGCCGGGTACACTAAAGATGATTTGAATTCAGAATATTGTCCCTCTTTTTCTTTTATCTCGCTCTCGCCCTCCGCGGCGGCGGTGGAAACATTCTGATGGTTATAGCAAGGGACCTGTACAGGTCCTATTGACAGGTCCAAATATGCTTTCTGTGGCGAATCTTTCGTTTTGACGCCATTGACCCATAACTCAATACGTTCCCCCTCTATACTCACATTCTCCTTAGGATATAACCTATGATTAAGTCCAAACTCATCCTTTAAAGAATAGAACACTCCTCCTGTTTTGTTATCTTTATACGTTCCTTGGACAACAAAGGTATGCGATACATTAGTTTGCGGATACCGATCCCTTAAAATGAATTCCTTGGATTGAATGAATTCCAATGGGTCAGAACTTTTAACAACACATTCTATGGTTTTAGGAATCTCAACCCAATCTTCCTGATAAGGGAGCGCTCTCACCTTATACTCTTTGCCTTCCTCCCCCTTCAAAGCTATATATGCTCCGGAACTATCATAAAATATTCCTTTTGTGGCAAAACGATAGACTTTATTCTCTTCAAATCGCATAACAATAATTATATGGTATTCAAGACATATGAGCACTTACTATGCCCACAATAATTCTAGGCAAGGTACAAATAATAGTACAAACAAGCAAGAGAAAAAGATAGTTCTGATTTCTTTAATTATGCGACCACAGAAAAAGTGCAGTGAAGCATTGCACTTTTTCGTTATATCCTACATAACGTTTTCCAGCATAGTCATATCTATGTTTACTCCCTTGCTAACATTGAACTGCAATTTCGTCTCAAAAGCGGCGGAAAAATCAAATTGAAAATTTTGGTAACGTGCAAAATTTTCAATTTGCCTTTTTTCCGCCGCCTCTCGATAAGCTGAAATCCTTCTTTGAAAGCATCAGTCACTTTGACAGACTCAGTGACCGGAGGTTATTCCTTGCTGTCCTCGATGGAGTCGCGGACGGTGCGGAGGTACTTGCGGCAGGACTCGATTAGTTCTTTGGAGCGCTTGACAAGGGCGCCGATGTCATCCAGGCTGGTGGCTGGGTCCTCTACTTTGGCGGCGATCTCGTCCAGTTCGGCGACCGCCTTGGTGTAATCGAATTTCTTCTCTGACATATTCAGTGGCTTTATTGATTGCTAAAAAATCTTGAGATTCTGTCACTTCGACAGGCTCAGGGACCTACCTGTTTCCTAACTGATCTCGCTCATCATCTGAAGACCTTCGTCTTCGCTTCCGGGCACATTGCTCTTCAGGTCAACCTCCACGACACCGCACTTGACGGTACCGTCCGCGAACATCATACGCACACGGTCACCGACTCGGGTCTTGGTGGCGGAGTCCATCTTGACTCCGTCCCTGTCCAAGGCAAGGACAAAGCCCTTGCGGAGAATGTTGCGAGGGTCGTTGGCGGCAATCTTGGTCTCGACCATCATAAGGTGCGACAAAGCTCCGGAAAGCACGACACCCACACGGCCTCTCAGCCTCTGCTCTATCCGATCCAAAGCGGAACCGGCCTTGTAGAGGCTCCTGTCGGCACCGTGCAGGACCCTGTCGGACAGTCGGTCCAGATGATGTTCCTGACCGACGATCCTGTTCTCGACCGCCTTCGTCAGAGCCGCGCCCAGAATCTCAACCTTGTGCATCGCGTCCGACACACGGGCGTCAGCCTGACGGCGGACACGGGCCTCCAGCAAATCCACCTTTGAGGACATCGCCGCCAAACGGTTGTTGAACGACATCATCAGACGGGACTCCAGCGTTCCTAACCGCTGGTCCTCAGCGATGTCGCAATCCAGAAACAGGTCGGCCAGAGCCGTAGGAGTCTTCACGAAAGTGTTCGCGACCATATCAGCCACGTGATGATCCTTGTCGTGCCCGATCGCGGTGAAGACCGGAACCGGACAGCGGGCGATGGTAACGGCCAGATCATAGTCGTCAAAACATCCCAGATCCAAGTCAGAGCCTCCCCCTCGCATAATCAGCACTGCGTCGTAATGAACCGGCGAGGAGAGTATCTCAGCGAACGCCGCCATTATCGAAGCCGGAGCGCCGTCTCCCTGCATCAAAGCCTCGAACAGCCTCACGTTGAACACAAAACCATATTCATTGTCAATCAGATGGTGGCGGAAGTCGCCGAAACCGGCAGCTCCCGGAGCGGAAATCACCGCCAATGAATATGGCAGCGCGGGAAGCCGCAGACGCTTCTGGAGGTCAAGCAGACCCTCTCTCGTGAGCCGCTCGATCGTTTCCTGCCTGCGCCGCTCGTTCGCCCCGAGGGTGAACTCCGGATC
>CAVCRL010000128.1:0-7571 GCA_963604455.1 Lachnospiraceae bacterium
CGAAGCCTTTCACGACAGCGTCGGCGACGGCGATGACTCCAGGGTTGCCGACCATACAGTCCGTCTCGTTGCCGACCAGATGCCAGACTGGAAGACGGCCTTGCTTCCGGTAGATCTTAAGCATCGAAGCGACCATATCGTTCTCCCTCTCCGGATGCAGGATGGTCATCAGCGGCATCTGCGCGCGATAGGTGTCCCAAAGGGAGAATGTGGTATATTCAGCCCTCGGATCATCCAGATCACTGAATATCGAAGGCATTATCATCGTGTGGTAAAGCGCTGTGTAGAAGATTGTTCTGGCTTCCGGATCATCAGTGGACACCTTAGCCTTGGAGAGTTCCGAGTTCCAAGCCTCGCGTGCGGCCTTGACCGTGGCCTCGAAGTCCCAGCCCGGAAGTTCCGCGGACATATTCAAAGCCGCCTTTTCCTCGCTGGCCGGGGAGACCGCGACCTTGACCATCACCTGCTCGCCTTCGGTGGTGTGGAAGCCCGCGCGGAAGTAGTTCACTGAATATTCCTTACCCTCAACGGAATATTCCTTGGCGGTGATTTCGTCGATGGAGTCAAACGGCTTCGAGAATTGGGCCCGGAAGTAGATTTTCTGGTCTTTGGCCCAGCCCGTAGAGAATCTGTAACCCTCTATGGTGCAGCTGTCTATGACGGTGAATTTTGTGTCGTATGCCCTGTCCCAGCAGCCGCCGTTCTCAAGGTCGAAGACCACCGCTGAGCTGTCGGAAGCCGGAAAAGTGTAACGGCTGAGGCCGACCCTTGTCGTGGCCGTCATCTCGGCGGTGATGCCGTAGCGGGTCAGAGGAACGCTGTAGTAACCAGGTTTGGCGACCTCCTTCGTCCTGTCGGCGTAGGACCACATTCCAGTAGTTTGCGCGGCGGCGATCGCCTCTGGAGAAGCGTCCTTCGGCTCCTCACCCCTTGAATATTTTACCGTGCCGACCACCGGCATCACGGTGATGTCAAAGAGGTCTCCGATTCCGGTTCCGCTCAAGTGTGTGTGCGAGAATCCGATGACCGTGGAGTCACTGGAATGGTAGCCGGAGCACCAATCCCATTGCTGAGGGATGCTTGTAGGTCCAAGCTGGACAGCGCCGAAAGGCACACTCGCCCCGACAAACACGTGTCCGTGCCCACCCGAGCCGATCCTGACATTAACGTACCCTGTGTAGTCCTCCAGTTCCGTCGTGACCGGAGAACAAGCCGCCAAAGCACCGAGGGCGGCGATGATGATTGTCCTTATCGTTTTCATCGATGATGATTGAATATTATCGTTCCGCTAAGATACCTATTCTTTTTTGTTGGAGCAAACACGACCGCCATTTTGAAAACGGCAAGGATTTGAAGCCGATTTTAAGGATTACTTAAAACCACTTCTGAGATTTTGCTTATATTTGTTATTATTTAAGGTAAATTGAACGATTATGGGCTTTTTTACTTTTCCTGGGGAACAGGAGCATAGGAGATTCAACTATAAGCCCCTCTACTACGATAAGGAGGAGGAAGAGCGCCGGCAGAAGTTCGGAAAGGTTGACGGCACTTTTGAGAAAGAGAAGGAGAAAGGTGAATATGTACCTGGTTCCTACATCCGCGGGTCGCTGCGTGAAGGCAATTATGCGAGAAGGACCACCGTGGCCACCAAGGCACAGAAGATCATCGGGATGGTCGGATTGGTCCTGCTCGCTGTGGTCCTGATTTATTTCACGAAATTCTATTCACTGCTTTAGGATGGAACTCAGGATACTGCCTGGAAACATAGCGAATATGATCGCCGCGGGAGAGGTCGTGCAAAGGCCGGCTTCCGTGGTGAAGGAACTTGTGGAGAATGCCGTGGACGCGGGGGCGGAACAGATCTCGGTGATAATCAAGGACTCGGGACGGACTCTGATCCAAGTCATAGACAACGGCAAGGGGATGAATCCGGACGATGCCGTACTTTGTTTCGAGAGGCACGCCACATCGAAGATCGCGACCGCGGAGGATCTGGAGGACATCACGACCTTCGGCTTCAGGGGCGAGGCGTTGGCCTCGATAGCGGCCGTGGCTGAGGTGACGCTGAAGACCCGCACGGAGGATGAGGAGGTTGGCTGCCAGGTCGAGTTCGCGGCGTCGGTCCACAATTCCACGACAGAGATCGCGGCACCGAAAGGGACAAACATCGCTGTCAGAAATCTGTTCTACAACGTGCCGGCCAGAAGGAAATTCCTGAAGTCGGACAACGTGGAGTTCAAGCATATTGTCGAAGAGTTCACGAAAGTGGCTCTGACGAGGCCGGAGATTGGGTTCTCGCTCAGCCACAACGGGAAGGACGTTTTCGTTCTCAAGCCGGCGAAATCCCTGAAATACAGGATTATGGATCTTCTCGGATCTTCCGTGGCAGGCGATGTCGTGGATGTCAGCGCGGACACCACGGTCGCAAGTCTCAGAGGATTTGTCGGACGCCCTGACACTTCGAAAAAGACTTTGGGAAACCAGTTCTTCTTCGTCAACGGAAGGTATTTCCGGAGTCCGTACCTGCACAAGGCCGTTATGAAGGCCTACGAGGGGATGATCGCTGACGGAGTCACTCCATCCTATTTCATCTATCTGGAAGTGGACCCGCACAGCGTGGACGTGAACATCAGCCCAACGAAGTCCGAAGTGAAGTTCGAGGACGACTCGTTCATATTCCAAGTTGTCTATGCTTCGGTGAAGGAGACGTTGGGAAGAAATTCATTTGCGGGGGGGATTGATTTTTCCAATCCGGAGGCTAATGATATGCCGGTACTTGGGTCGCATTTCACTGAATATCAACCAGAGAGCATTCCGCAGGTGGCGGTGGACGGCGGATATAATCCGTTTGATCCGGTCACTTCGGCAGGATCAGCGACCGGTGAATATGGTGCCATAGGGAGGGGCGCTTCGACAGGCTCAGCGACCGTGTTTGGCGGCACGTCGAATGGGTTTAGCAGCCAAGCGGACAGAGAATATGGTTCAGCGGTCGGAAACGAAAGATTCGGGCAATATGTTGACCGGCGGGAGGACTATGGCAAACTTTTCGAAGAGAATACGCTGCCGGTCACACAGACCATCATCCTCGGTGGGAAATATATCGTCGCCCCGGCAAGAGACGGCCTGATGATCGTGAACGTCAGAAGGGCCAGAGAGAGAATCCTTTACGACAGGGCGTTGGCGGCTCTCACAAAGAACGAGCACGTCACACAGGCGAGCATGTTCCCGGTGAAAGTCGAGGTCGGAGCCGCTAACAGGGCCGTTTTCGACGACAAGGCCGAACTGCTTGCCAAGTTGGGATTCGACATCTCACCGTTCGGGACGGACACGATTGTGGTCAACGGGGTTCCGGAAGGATATTCGTGCGAGGCGGGAAAGATCCAGACGATGGTCTCTGACCTGCTGCTGATCCTCTCGGATGACAGTTCATCGCTGCCGGGAGTGATGGAAGCGGCTATGGCTGAGAAGATTGCCCTGCTGGGAGCGTCAAGCTGCGACCCTCTGGCATCCCCGATGGAAGCGAGACACCTGCTGGACGCGCTGCTCTCCAGCGGCAATCCCGAACTGACCGGCAACGGTAAAAGAATCATTGCGATAATGACCACCCCGCAAGTGGAAAAGTTATTTTAAATTTTTGAATATTAAAGGATTATGCCCTACTACTACGATGACAGGCAATCAGGCATAGGCGGATTTCTCAACAGGTTCCCGCCAGTCACAAGGAATATTCTGCTGATCAACATCGTGATGTTCGTCGCGACACTGATCAACCAGGACTTTATGATAAGGACGTTCGCGATGTTCTACCCGGCTTCCCCGCTGTTCCGCATCTGGCAGCCGGTCACTTATATGTTTATGCACGGCGGGTTCTGGCACCTGTTCTTCAATATGTTCTGCCTCCTGATGTTCGGAGCGGCCTTGGAAAGGACGATCGGCTCGAAGAAGTATCTCATCTTCTACGCCGTGGCCGGACTCGGAGCGGTGCTGACGCACACAGGTGTTGAATATCTTGAGATGAAGGCTATGACCGCCGCCAATCCCGGGATTCTTTCCGCGGGACAGATCAACCTTATGCGCACTCCGACGCTAGGAGCCTCGGGAGCGATCTACGGAATCCAGATCGGCTACGCTATGCTCTATCCGAATGACATCTGGACATTGATATTCCCGCCAATTTCCCTGAAGGCCAAATGGTTCGTCCTGATATTCATCGCCATTGAGCTTTTCACTGGCGTGACGGGAACAATGGACGGCGTGGCGCATTTCGCCCACCTCGGAGGAATGCTGTTCGGCTTCCTGCTGCTTCTCTATTGGAAGAAATCCGGAAAACTCTGGCAAAGGTGACAATCTGATATATTCATTCACTATGGGCGGAAAGGCGCGTGAGGATTCGTTCGGTAGCATCATCGCAAGAATGCTGATGCTGCTTGCGGCGTTCCTGCTTCTGCTCAGTTATGCCTCGATGGTCGTGAATCCGGCGAAGGCGTGGTATATGACGGTCTTCGGTCTGCTGTTCGTGCCAATCGCGCTCCTCAATGGAATATTCCTTGTCATAGCCATCAGGAAAGGATCCAGATCGTTTCTGATCCCGCTGCTGGCATTGCTGCCGTCCGTGATATTCATAGGCCGCTATTTCCAGTTCTCATCGGGAGCCGCCGAGAGGACTTCGGAGACAGTCAAGATCCTGACTTACAATGTCGGGCATTTCGCGCTTGGCCGCAAGCCCGAGTTCAAGGAAGATGGTGGGAACGCTGTCTGCGCCGATTCGGTAGTGAAGTTCATTCTGGCGGCCGATGCCGACATTGTCTGCCTGCAGGAGGTCAATCTGCCCGGGGAATATGATGTGGCGAGGTTCTTTGAGAAACGGTTCCCCGGCTACAACATCGGCTATTTTATGTTCGTGACCAAGAAAGGGAGTTACGGCAACGTGACGCTGAGCAAGTTTCCGATCGAAGGGAAAGGGCGACTCACGTTCGACAAAAGCTCCAATCTGGCGATATTCACGGACCTGAAGATCGGCGAGGGCTCATCGCTTCGTGTATATAATTGCCATTTCGAGAGTTACAACATCTCTTTGTCACGGCTCAAGAAGTCTGTGACTGACAAGGATGGAGAACTGATGTGGGAGACGGAGGAGAAGATGAAAAAGTCCATCAGGCGGAGGCCGGAGCAGGTGGACAAGGTGATGTCTGACATCGAGGACTGCACGCTGGAGGCCATCGTGACCGGAGATTTCAACGACAACCCGATGTCGTACACCTACAACCGTCTAAAGAAAGGCCGGGACGACTCCTTCGTGGAAGCCGGCAAAGGCTTCGGAGCGACATATTCCTTCCTCTGGCCCTTCATCCGCATAGATTATATTCTTTACCCCTCGCATTTCACCGCCGTCTCCCATTCCATTCCCCGCGTCCGCTACTCAGACCATTATCCCGTCATCGCGGAAATTAATCTGAAATAGAGCACTACTGAACCGAGTTAATGTCAATGAGATTGTTGAGGATCGCATAGACAGTGAGGCCGGCGACAGTCTTGATGCCGGTCTTGCGCGTGATGTTCTTGCGATGCGTGATGACGGTGTAAATGGACAGACTGAACTTGTCGGCGATCTCCTTATTGAGCATCCCCTGCGCCACACAAACCAAAATCTCCTTCTCCCTCGCCGAAAGCTCATCCCCATCGGAAGCCACATCAGGCTGCCGAGAATCAACCGCCGAATGAATCTTCTTCAATATCCCCACAGAATCATCATACAAAGAAATCGCCCCGTCATACTGCTTCAAGACATCCTCTGTCACAGCCGGCCCCTCCAACGCGATCACTGAAGCGTCACAAAGCTCGGCGATCGCCAGACGCCCCTCCTTCCGTCCCTGAAAATCAAAGACAGACGGGTCGATGATGATGATGTCCGGAGCCAGATTGCGAAGCCTCGCCTCGCTGGCCCTGGAACAGTCAACCAGATTCTCCTGAACCTGAAATTCGCCGTGTTCAGAAAGAATGCTCTCAAGCCCCCTGGCGACAATGTCAGACGGCACGATCAATGTCACAGTCTTCCTATTTTCCATCACGCTCAAACACGCTTACTATCGGCACAAGAATATTATTCTCAACGTAGGTATGCCTTCTCAGATCATCGTGCAGATGATAGATCGACAGCAACACCATAATCTTCAACTCGTTGGAGCAGTCACCCGGAAGATATTTCATCACGATGTTCTTCAAGTCCTCAAGCTTCTCCTCCACATTCTCGTGATGCTCCTCGAACTGCTCGATTGAATATTCAGAAGCCTTCACCCCGTCCCGCCGCAAGGCCTCGATGTACGGGAAGACAACCTCCTCCTCGTAGGCGAAATGCTTGTCCAGCTCCTCCTTGTAATCATTGAAGAACTTCAGAACCACCTTTTTCTGCTTCTCGTTGAACGGAGCCACAAGCTTGTCGAACGAGTTCTCCAACACCCTGAGAGCCTGCCCCATATAATAAAGGTGCGAGCTATGCAGGTAGTCTATGATGTTCCGGATGTCGCCACCGGCCAGTTCCTCCTGTGACGGAATGTGATCCGGAAACGAGTAAACATTGCAGATCAGGATGAAGGTGTCAGGATCGATGCCACATTTGCGGCAGGCCTCGGACACCGGCAGCCCGGCGTACTTCAGGTCAAGACCCATTCTGGAAATCACCTGGAGCAGACTGTAGTCGATGTCGATCAGGTCCGACACGGACATCTCTATTGTATATTTCTTCATATTCAGATTTATTTACATTCCATCAAGCCTTCGCGCCTTCACCGGAAGCGGCGGAGGAAGAGACTCTTTCTTCTACAAATATATTAAATATTCCTCTAATAGTCTCTAAATCAGCAGCGCGGTAATGTGGAAGCCGATGAAGGCGGCGAGCCAAGCGACCACCATCGTGTAGGCGCAGACGGCTATGGCCCAACGCCATTTGCCGGTTTCGTTCTTGATCGCCACAAAGGTAGCGATGCAAGGGAAATAAAGCAAGATGAATATCATATAGGCCACCGCGGCGGGCAGGCTGACAGAGCGGGCAAGTGTGGCCTGAAGCTGCGTGTCAGCGGCGAGAGCGTCAGAGTCACCGGATTCGATGACCTCGGAGACCTCCGGTTCATCGGAAGCATACATCACACCAAGGGTGCTGACAACCAACTCCTTGGCGACGACTCCGGTCAAAAGGCCAATGTCCATCTTCCAACTGAATCCGAGCGGATCCAAAGCCGGGGAGACAGCCTTGCCGAGCTGTCCGATGTACGAATGTTCCTGCTGATACTCAGCGCCTTTGTCGGAGCGCGGGAAATAGCCCAGGCACCAAATCACGACAGAGCCGATGAGAATCGTTGTGGCCATCTTCTCAAGATATTGCTTGCCTTTCTCCCAGGTGTGCCTCCAGATCGCCTTTCCGGTCGGAACCCTGTAAGGAGGCAGCTCCATCACAAACGGGAGGTCATCCTCCTTGATGAAACGGCTCAGCACGACCGCCGACAGGATCGCCAGCAGAACACCGAGGAAATATATTCCTAAAAGAGCGAGAGCCGAGTTATGAGGGAAGAAGGCTC
>CAVCRL010000129.1:0-4399 GCA_963604455.1 Lachnospiraceae bacterium
GAATATCTCCTCAAGGGCCTCACGCTCCATCCGGCGGAAAGCCGCTTCACCATATTCATTGAATATTTCGGGAATATTCTTGCCTTTCTTTTCCTCGATGTAGGTGTCAAGGTCGATCAAGCGGCAGTCGGGGAGCAGCAACGCGAGTTCTTTCCCGACGCTGCTCTTGCCGCAACCCATAAAGCCTATGAGGGAGATGTCTTTCATTCGCCTAGAACAACGTAGGCTCGTCAATGTCACCGATGTCAGGAATATCCCCGGATCCGAGAAGATCAGCCGCGCTGGTCTGACTGCTGTCGGTGGTGGAGCCTGAAACTTCGGTTGAGTTTGCCTCGCCTTGTGGCTCATCAGATTCCACATCATCAATGATGTCCAGCGGCTCGTCCTCGATGTCATCCTCAGGCTTGTGCAGAGGCTCGATGAACTTCACCTCCTTGAGGTCGTACTGATGGCACTTCTTGCCCTTGGCGGCATAGCCCTTCTTGGCGATATATTCCTCAGCGTCAATGTTCTCCGGATCACGATGCTCGTACTTCCCGCCGAAGATCACCTGGAACTGAGGATGTCTGTCCTCGGAAAGGGCCACGAGATAGGATTTCGTGCCAGGGGCGATGAACGACAGCGGTGTGTTGTCGCTCAGAACAAAACTGAACCTCTTGACGTAGAATGCCTTGGCGGCCGCATCGTAGTAGAGGGCGGTGTAGGTCTTGTTCGGATCGAACTTCTCGATCTTGATCACCTCGCCCTGATAGCGGTTCGAGACATCGAACGAAGTCGTGTAGAAGGTTCCGTCCTTGAATATTGCCAGAACCTTGTCCTCCGGGCCGAACTCGCCGAGGTACTGGCCGCGCTGCTCATCGTTAAGCTTCTGGATGTCAGCATCGTACCAGATGTCTTTGCCGCCGATTGTCGAAACGCCCTTGGATTTCAGCTGGATCCTGGCGATAGGGTTCTTGGACACCAGATTGCCTCTGGAAGCCTTGCCCTTGATCGCAAGGGTGGAGAAATCATATTCAAACTGCGTTTTCTTCAGCTTCGGACGCGGACGCAGGTATATTCGTACAGATTCGGCCTCGCCATTGTGGTTGACTGTGAACCAGAGGATTTTGGACCCTTCCTCGCCGGTGGTGATGTCGTAGTCCTTGTCCCTGGTGACGCTGGTGATCGCGAACCTTTTGGCGTAGGAGACACTGCTCTTGCCCTCGCGGTAGATGACGTTGTAGATGGTTCTGCTGTCGCCTCTGTTGAACACTCCGACGTAGAGCAGGTCCTTCCAGAAGAACGCTTTGTCCGTGACTTTGGTGATGCGGTACTTGCCGTCCTTGCCGATGACGATGACCTCGGAGAGGTCGGAGCAATCGCAGATGTAGGTGCCGTTGTCGTCCTTCTTGAGGTTCAGGCCGACGAAGCCCTCCTCGTAGTTGGCGTAGAGTTTCGCGTTGTTGCTGACCACCTTGGTGACGGCGATGCTCTCGAACGCGGTGATTTCGGTCTGCCTTACGAATGGCTTACCGTATTTTGCCTTGAGCATCTTGAACCAGTCGATCGTGTACTCGGTGATGTGCTCGATGTTGTTCTTGACGGTCTCCATCTCCGACTCGATAGCGGCGATCTTCTCGTCGATGGCCTTCGTGTCGAACTTGGAGATCTTGCGCACAGGCTTCTCCACGAGCCTTTCGATGTCCTCCATCAGGATCTCGCGTCGGAGAACGTCCTGGTAGGTCTTCATCTCCGTGAACACATCCTGCAGCTGCTGCTCCCAACTGTTCTGATTCTGTTCCAGAATCTTATAGACCTTGTTCTCAAAGAATATCCTTTCGAGGGAGGTATAGTGCCACTGGTCCTCAAGCTCCGCAAGCCTGATGTCAAGCTGCCACTTGAGAAGATCCCTCGTGTGGTTCGTGTCGTAGATCAGTATATCCTTGACAGAGAGGAACTGAGGCTTGTTGTCCACGATGACGCAGGCGTTCGGGGCGATGTTGCACTCGCAGTCCGTGAAAGCGTACAGCGCGTCGATCGTCTTATCCGGTGACACATCGTTCGGAAGATGGATCAGGATCTCGACCTTCTCCGTGGTCATATCCTCGATCTTCTTGATCTTGATCTTGCCTTTGTCCTTGGCTTTCAGAATCGAGTCGATGAGGATGTGGGAGGTCTTTCCGTAAGGGATCTCGGTGATGGCCACCGTGTTCTTGTCGATCTTTTCGATTTTGGCGCGGACCTTCACGCTGCCACCTCTGGCTCCGTCCTTGTAGTTGCTGCAGTCAGCCGAACCACCGGTAGGGAAGTCCGGGTAAATCGTGAAATCCTCGCCCTCAAGAATCTTCACCGACGCGTCGATGAGCTCGTTGAAATTGTGTGGGAGTATCTTGGAGGCCATTCCGACGGCGATTCCCTCGGTACCCTGCGCGAGCAGGAGCGGGAAGCGGACCGGAAGCTCAGTCGGCTCCTGGTTACGTCCGTCGTAGGATGTCATCCAGTTGGTGATCTTCGGATCGAAGACGACCTCCTTGGCGAATTTGCTCAGGCGGGCCTCGATGTAACGGGGAGCCGCGTTGCTGTCGCCGGTAAGGATGTTACCCCAGTTTCCCTGGCAGTCGATCAGAAGGCCTTTCTGGCCGAGCTGCACGAGGGCTCCAAGGATGGACTGGTCGCCGTGCGGGTGGTACTGCATCGCCTGTCCGACGATGTTCGCCACCTTCGTGTAGCTTCCGTCGTCCATTCTGAACATAGCGTGAAGCACACGTCTCTGCACAGGCTTGAGTCCGTCAACGATGTGCGGGACGGCCCTTTGCAGAATGACGTATGAGGAATAGTCAAGAAACCAGTCCTTGAACATTCCCGAAAGTTTGTACTTCCTGCTGTCGGAACTAAGCAGCTTGTCGTATTTCCCTGAAGATTTCGCCGATGTCTCGTCAATCGGCTCTTCGTTCAGTTCCTCGTCCTCGTTGCCTCCTTCCGGAGTCTCGATGTCATCCCACTCGTCGTCCTTTGCCATATCAAGATATTCCTCTAATGATTATTAATTATTCTTGTCCAATGTTATTCCTCGTACCCGAACTTCCTGAGTTCCTTGCGGTTCTCCCTCCAGTCCGGATTGACCTTCACGAACAGCTGAAGGAAGACCTTCTTCTGGAAGAAGTCCTCCATCTCCAGCCTGGCTTCAGTGCCGATCTTCTTCAAAGCCGAGCCACCCTTGCCGATGATGATGCCCTTCTGGGAGTCACGCATCACATAGATGACGGCACTGATCTCGTACCTTTCGCGGCCTTCCTTGAAAGCCTCCACGGCCACCTCGCAGCTGTAAGGCACCTCCTGGCTGTAGTTCTCCAGAATCTTTTCCCTGATGATCTCGGAGGCGAAGAAACGGAGGTTCTTGTCGGTGAACTGGTCCTTGTCGAACCACGGCGGCGCGACCGGAAGTCCGCTCATCACAGCGTTCAGCACACTCTCAAGGTTGAACCTTTCCTTTGCCGACACCGGAATTATGGTCGCTTTCGGAAGCTGCTCCTGCCAGTAGGCGATCAAGTCTGTCACCGTCTTCTGGTCGCTGACATCGATCTTGTTGATGACGACCACCACCGGACAATCCAGCTTCTGGAGTTTTTGAATATATTCAATGTTCTTGTCGCTCTTTTCAACCACGTCCGTCACGTAGAGGATGATGTCCGCGTCCCCGATGGCGGCGTCCACGAACTTCATCATATCCTCCTGCAGGCGGTAGTTCGGCTTGAGCATACCGGGAGTGTCTGAATATACGATCTGGCAGTCGTCGGTGTTGACGATTCCCATAATCCTGTGCCTGGTGGTCTGAGCCTTCGCCGTGACGATGGACAGCTTTTCGCCGACCAGGGCATTCATAAGCGTGGATTTGCCAACATTCGGATTACCGATGATGTTGACAAATCCAGCTCTGTGTTCAGTGTGTTTCTCCGGACTAGACATAGGCCCCCATCTTGAGGACATTCACCTCGCCCTCGCTGAGGTATCTCCACTCGCCCTTCTTCAGGCCCTTCTTTGTGAGGCCCGCGAAATAGACTCTGTCGAGAGCCTTGACATCGTAGCCAAGGGATTCGAATATCCTTCTGACGATCCTGTTCTTGCCGGAGTGGATCTCGATGCCGAGACGTCTGTGGTCGTCAGCGTCGATATATTCAAGCTCATCTGCCTTGATGTTGCCATCGTTGAGGTTCAGGCCCTCCGTGAGGATTTTTTCCTTGTCGGCTTCCTCAAGCGGCTTGTCGAGGATCACCTGGTAGATCTTCTTCTTGTTGTAGGAAGGGTGTGTGAGCTGCTCGGCGATCTCACCGTCATTGGTGAACATCAGCACGCCGGTGGTGTTCTTGTCAAGCCTTCCGACAGGGAACACGCGGAGCTTGCAGCCCTTGAGCAGATCCAT
>CAVCRL010000129.1:4544-5781 GCA_963604455.1 Lachnospiraceae bacterium
TCGGTCACAACCTCTCCGTTGACGGTCACAACGCCGGCCTGGATGAAGTTGTCAGCCTCGCGGCGCGAGCATACACCAGAGTTGGCGATGTACTTGTTGAGACGTATCTCCTCCTTGATAGGTGTAGGAACGTTGTCGTTGTCGGAGAAAGCCGCGTCAACCTGTGGCTTCCTTGAGAGCATCTGGTTGATTCCAGCCTCGTCAGCCTCTGTGAAGTGCGGCTCGTCCTTGCGGCCGAACTTCTTAGGGCCCGGATGCGCCGCTCCTCTGCCGGCTGAGAATCCTCCCTGCTTAGGGCCGAATCCGTGTCCAGCCGCCGGCTTCCTTGAATATGAAGGCCTTCTCTCGCCGCCTTCATTCCCTGCGCCGTAGCTTCTTCTCTGTCCGTATGATGGGCGTCCCTCACCGAATGAAGGACGGCTCTGTCCGTAAGATGATCTTCTCTCCTCTCCCTCGGAGTTGTTGTTGCCATAGCTTCTGCGCTGTCCGTAGGATGGACGGCCTTCTCCGAATGAAGGACGACCATAAGATGATCTCCTCTCTCCTCCGTCGTAGCTGTTGCTGCCATAGCTCCTTCTCTGTCCGTAAGACGGCCTGTCTCCGAATGAAGGACGGTTCTGTCCGTAAGATGAAGTTCTTCTCTCTCCGCCTTCAGCGTTGTCACCGTAGCTTCTGCGCTGGCCATAGCCACCGCTGCGGTCTCCGTAGCTGCTTCTGCGGTCTGATGAATATCCTCCTCTGCTGTTGCCTCCACGACTCTGGTAACCACCGCGCTGGCCGTAGCCGCCGCGATTGTCGCTGGAGTAACTCCTGTGATTGTCGTAAGACTTGTACTCTCCGTCAGCGGAGGATGAAGCGGCAGGCACTACCTTCTTTCTTGGCCTGAGTTTCCTGCCCTCAGATGAATAACCTGTTTTTGGTCCTTCTGCAGCGTAATCCCTACGCTCCTCGTGGTTCTCTTGACCACCATTGAAATTTTCTTCCATAATGTTTGTGGCTCACGCCATTAAAAAAAATAATTGAATATAAATATAAAAGTTTATTGAAGTTTAAACACGTATGTTATAGTTCCTTGCTGCAACGCCGGCGCGTCCGCGCTTTGGTTGAAGTGAGTCTGCAACGCAGCCGTTCTCGCGGCCGCCCAAAGTTTTGAGTTGTTCACGGTTGTCCCTTGTCCTCCCGGAACAGCTTTCGTCACGTTTCCATAGTTGTCAACCCAGATGTCCACCACGACAGT
>CAVCRL010000129.1:5979-7554 GCA_963604455.1 Lachnospiraceae bacterium
GGCGTTCTTGTTGATCTCCTCTTTCTGCACAGGTGTCTCAACGTCCCCGAAGTCATCCGGCTTGGCCTCCGCCGTCTTGTTGGCGGCATCCGCCTTGTGCGGCGACTCGCTTCTCTGGATCAGTTCCACAGGCTTTGTCTTGTCAATCTCCTCGGCTTGAGGCTGACGGCCCCTGTTCTGTCTTCTGATCGGCTGTGGCTCGTCCTCGCTGAAATCCACAAGGAATGTCTGCTCCTGTGGCGGAGGGTAGATGTATTTCATCCCCGTGAACACGCAAAGCAGGCAGGCAAGCACGTGGATCGAGACCGTGAGAACGATCCCGGTCACCGTGGAGACCTTGGCCTCCCTCTGTCTGTCACGAAGGTACGGTTTCATCATTCAGGCTGTGTCGCTAAGATTACCTTGTAATGGTTGCGTTTCGCTATGTTCATCAGCGACACGACCTCCTTGATCGGCACACTCTCGTCAGAGTAGATCGAGAATGTAGGATCCTCCTCTGTCTGAAGCAGATCGACAAGGTCGTCCTCCAGTTCGGAGTACTGCACCGGAGTCTCGCTTCCGTTCAGATGATAGGTGTAGGTGTCATCGCCCCAATCCTTGATCGAGACGGTGACCGTAGGCTTGGCCGAGACCTGCCCCGTGCTCTTAGGGAGCAGGAGCTTCAGCGCGTTCGGATTGACCAGTGTCGAGGTGATCAGGAAGAAGATCAGCAGCAGGAACACCAAGTCAGTCATCGAAGACATCGCTGTGTCCGACAAGACCTTTGTGGTTCTCTTGAATGCCATTGACTACTTCTCCTCCTCGTTGCCTGCAGGTTCGTGCAGAAGATCCATAAAGTCAATCGTCGCGTTCTCCATCATAAACATCAGATTGGAGATCTGAGCGACCAGATAGTTGTAGCCGAAGTAGGCGAGGATGCCGACGATAAGACCGCCCACCGTGGTGATCATCGCCGTGTAGATACCGCTCGAAAGCAGTGTGATGTCGATGTTGTTGCCCGCGTTCGCCATATTGAAGAAGGCCTGCACCATACCGAGCACGGTTCCGAGGAATCCGATCATAGGCGCTCCTCCCGCGATGGTGGCGAGCATAGGAAGCCCCTTCTCAAGCCTTGCGACCTCGACGTTACCCATATTCTCGACCGAAGTCTGGATGTCGGCGAGCGGTCTTCCGATGCGCTCGATTCCCTTCTCGACGAGGCGTGCCACCGGAGAGTCGTACTTCTGGCAGAGAGAAACCGCCGATTTCACCTTCCCTTCGTGAATATAGTCGCGTATGTCGCGCATAAAGTTCTTGTCAACCTGCCCCGCCTTGTGGATCATCCACCATTTCTTTCCGAATATGTAGATGGCGATCACCGACAGGAGCGCCAGCACGATCATCAGCCAGCCACCCTTGGTTGCCATCTCGATGAGTGAGAACGACTGCTCAACCTGCTGTGGAGCAAGATCCGCCACAGGCGCGGCCCCCTGTGCCATATCCTCGGCCATCTCAGCCGCCGCAGAATCCAGGCCCACGGCCTGCAAAACTTGGAACAACATAATTATCACGTACGTTTTTATTATTTACAAATAT
>CAVCRL010000130.1:0-7553 GCA_963604455.1 Lachnospiraceae bacterium
CATTAATATTATATATTTGTTTCCGTAACAGTGGTCCATTACGTGCGAATATATTATTGGAACTTTGTACCATAGCATTGATTCTTTACATACTTGTCACTATTATTCCACGTTCTAATGTAACAAAATCAATCATCGGAGTATCCTTACTATTCCCAATTACTTTGATAGCATTAAATATTCAGACTATTTCTGAGGTTCCCAAAACTATTGAATTCTCAAAAGCTGCAAAAGAACGTGATAAAATTGTGTCAAATAGTGTAGACTCTTCAGTTATTATTGTTGACAGGCTACCAGATTCATATCTTCTTCTGTCATATTTCGCTAATGACGAAATATGGATTGAAAACGTATATTCAGCATATTTCAATAAGCAATGTCGCATACGACAAAATTTTAGCGAAGATGTGGAATTTTATTAAATATTGTATTGTTGGAAGCAGTGGCATCATAGTGGATTATTGTATTACAATCGCATTTAAAGAGGGTTTTAAAGCGAATCGGTACATTGCAAACTCTATTGGTTTTCTTGTAGCAACGATATCAAACTATGTTCTGAATAAGATCTGGACTTTCTCTGTTGAAGTGTCCAATGTATCAATGTTGCTAAGATACAGCCTTATTTCAGTTTTATCCTTAGCGTTGGGGAATTTCACAATATACATAATTACACAAAAAACATCATTGTCGTTCTATTATGCTAAACTGGTTGCGATATCCCTTACATCTGTTCTGGGATTTATCTTAAATAAGAATATAACATTTGTAATTTAAGTACCATATGAAAATTGATACTATCGATAGAAAAACGACAAACTGCCTGATGTTTCTTGTGGTATTGTCATTCTTGTTTTGGTATATCCCTACAAGTTACTTTAATATATTTGCGTGTGATGATTTCTGGTTTGGAACAAACGTCCATCTAAAAGGTTTTTGGGCGAACCAATCATATTATTGGCATAATTGGGAAGGTTCCTACACGCATACATTCCTCGCATCTTTTCCGCATATCTTTCACTTCCCGAAGGTCCCTTTTGTATGCAATGTCATTTCGTTGATGGCCTTACAGTCATCACTTACTTTTTTCATAAGAACTTTTTCAGAGTGCGGTACCACTCTCGCTGCATTACGGGCGGCATTCCTTACTTCATTAGTTTATACATTTACATTGGGTGGGGCGGAAATTCGTTTTTGGGTATGTGCAAACTTTACATACGTTTTAGAAACCTCATGCGTAATCTTTTTCATATCTGTATATCACAAACTATACATCAATTCTAAGCCCATATATTATGTGCTTATCTTCGTATTATCAACCATTATAGGCGGCAGTAAGGTTACATTTATATATCTTTCCATTTGTTTGTTGATACTTCATGATATTTGTTATCGACGGCTTGTCAACAAGGATATCCTTTTTGCGGAAATATCTTTAGCTATTTTTACGCTTGTCAATATATTAGCCCCCGGAAACTATATTCGTCTTGAAGAGGAAACTTCTAAAAATGTTAGCGAATTCAGTATGTCTATGATTGAGACTATTTATTTCAGGATAATTAAAATTATGCCATGGTTTTTAATCTCGCTTCTTTCTGTTCCCTCATCTTTTAAGTATTCGACATTCAACACAAACAAGGAAATGACTATTATGATTTTGTGTATATTCGCCATACTGTATTATTTGGGAGAATCTGTAATAATGTACATATGTTTTAATGATCCTGGCCCCAGGCGGGTGTATTTCCAATCAGAAATCATTATTCTCCTCTTTACTTCAGGTATATTAGGAAAGATATTTCAAAGCACATCTACTTGCCCTGTCTTTGGGAAGGTGTCTAGTTTACTCGCATCATTCATAATTATATCATTCAATGCATATTATGCCTCCAAGGTCCCTGGTAGTATTGAGTATTCGAAGGAGGCTTATTATAGAGATTCAATAGTTAAAAATGCCCCTAAAGAAGGAACTGTAATACTTCCAGAACTACCAAATTCATATCTATTACTTTCTTATTTTGCAAATGAAACTACTTGGCTTGAGAATGTCTATCTACCCTACTTTGGTAACAACTGTAAAGTCGAGTTAATTAGCACATCCGAATAATTATGGTGTACTTAAGTTTTGACATAGAGGAGTTTGATGTCCCGGTAAAGTACAATAAAGAATACGATCCTCTAACACTTGGAGTAAAAATATCAACAGAAGGAACTATTCGGATTTTAGATATTTTAAAATCTGAAGGAGTTAATGGTACTTTTTTCTGCACTGCGAATTTTGCGTCCAGATCCCCGGATATTATATCCCGGATTGTTAATGAGGGTCACGAATTAGCATCTCATGGATGTTGCCATTTAACGCAAAAGCAGACGGACTATCAAAAGTCAAAAGAAATTCTGGAAATGTTGACTGGGAAATCCATACAAGGATATCGACAGCCTCAATTAAAACAGGTTGACATCGATCTTATCAAAAGAGCCGGATATTTGTATGATGCATCATTGAATCCCACTCTTATCCCAGGAAGATACAATGGATTAAAGAATTCGCGTTGCCCATATAAGGAAGGATGTCTTGTACGAGTACCTGCATCTGTAACACACATTTTTAGGATACCTGTATTTTGGTTCTCTTTCCATCTTTTTCCTTTGGCTATGTATATGTGTCTATGTCGAAGAGTTCTCAAGAAAGACTATTGTCTCAATACATATTTCCACCCGTGGGAATTTTCGCCATCTATCTGCAAAAGACTTTTTTACATTCCTTGGTACCTTCGAATAAGAGCCGGGGACAAGATGTGCGTCCGATTTCAAAAATTGATTAAATTATTGAAGCAGACCAATCAAGAATTTGGCCTTTATAGCCATCTCGTCCAAAAATACTAACAATATATGATTAAACTAGCCATAGTTTCTCCTTGTTATAATGAACAGGAGTGTCTTTCTCAAAGTATAATGAAGTTATTGTCTCTACTTGATAATCTAGAATCAGTAAAGAAAATATCAACAGATAGTTATATTCTTCTCGTAGATGATGGTAGTGTGGATGACACGTGGGCAATAATACAAGATGTTCACAAGAAAGACCCAAGGGCCAAAGCTATTCGATTATCGCAAAACTATGGCCATCAAAAGGCTTTGTATGCAGGAATGATGGCAGCTAGAAGTAACATTGATGCTGTCATAACCATAGATGCCGACTTACAAGATGATCTTAGTTCAATAGGAGCTATGCTTAACTACTTTGAAGAGGGGTATGATATTGTCTGTGGCGTAAAGAGCGATAGGAAAAATGATAAAATTGGCAAAAGAGTATTTGCCGGATTATATTATTTTCTATTGCAAACACTGCACGTTAAAACCATATCTAATCACGCTGATTTTAGACTTCTATCCAAACGAGCCTTGGATGAATTATTGCTATATAGGGAACGGAATCTTTATTTAAGAGGGTTGATTCCGCTATTAGGGCTTCCTATAGCGACTGTTAAAGATGTGATTGGTAAGAGGGAAAAAGGTAAAAGCAAATTTACAATACAAAAACAAATAAGACTCGCCGCAGACGGAATAACATCCTTCTCTACAGGACCTATTAATTGTATTCTTGTCGTCGGGTTGATTATGTTTGCAATTGCATTTTGTATATTTATATATGTAATTATTTCATTATTAAGTAACCATTATACTTCAGGATGGGCGTCGCTAATGCTATCGGTATGGTTCATCGGTGCCGTTATAACTTTATCTATTGGAGTCGTTGGTATCTATATAGGTAAAATATATATGGAGGTTAAAAAGAGACCGTTATTTCGCATAAGTGAGCGCTTGGATTGAGATTGTAGAGTTAGTTATACGAAGGCATATCATAAGGATTGTTTGTTGCTACACTCAATTGAAAACATTAAAACGACAGTCCCTATATAGCAGTCGACTAAACATAGTACGTAAGCAGTGCTGATCAATTACGAGTTGGCGATACCTGCATTTTGTGAATATGGCGGCACGCAAACGCGCCCTGAGTGCGACTAGAAGCCTGCGGATATGCCGCTTATAGATCCGGAAACCATAGGCGGCATACTACCGTGTCTCACTATGGCGTAGAAGCATAATCGTATGCCGCCATTTTACAAAATGGCAATACATTTGTCTTTTGAAAAGACAACCATATTCGGAACACTTGGTGTTCCAGGTGCGAGAAAACACGAACACCTGAAATCGCATTACCCCGATAACCGCGAAGATGACTTCGGGGCGTTACCAAAATCTGGATTTTGATTTTTTGGCTGAGGTTGTTTAGAAAATTATTTGAAAATCAAGGACTTTGTCTTGACCGAAAGTGCCGGTGATGCGGGCGTTGGAATCTTGGCGGCATACGAGTGGGGTCCGGGCGGACAACTCGATGGCGATGAGGTCGCCGGTGCGGATGTAGAGCAGCTTGGTGGCCTCTACTATGGCTCCCTCAATCATATTCAAGGAAATGAGGTTTGACGAAGGTGTTGTGGCCACTGTCTTGGACACATTCGTGGGATCAGCATCTTCGGAGTGGCATATTCCCGCTGTTGCGAAGATCTCCTTGCCGTTAAGGAAAAGATGGATTTCTGAATCGCTTCCTAATCTTAGCGGAGGGAACATCGGGGAGGGGAGGAAGGAGGTGTGGTCGAGGCAGATGGCCTGGGCGTAGCCTTCGGGGGTGCCATCAAGCATATTCTCCGGGTAGAGGAGGACTCCGAAACCGATTGAGTCGTAGTACCTTGAGGCGAATTTCCTCCCGACGCTGCGGCCTGGCTTCAGGATGCGGGCGAAAAGGACTGGGGAATATGTCAGTTCGTCCACGAACTCGGGTGGGTAGAAATCCTCATTGTCTTTCTCCCACGTCGTGTCCGGACGAACGGCGATCTTGCCGGATGATGTCTTTACTATGATATTCATAAAGCAGCCTTCCTCAAAAGGTTTGGCGTCAGAAGAGCCTTCCGCTTCCGAATTTGTCCTTCAGGCCGGCGACGGCGCTGTCGAATGCCTCTCCCTCAAGAGGTTTGCTCATTTCGGCCTCTCTGGCTTTGGCGGCTTCCTTCTTCTCCTTGTCGAACTGCTCCTTCAGGCGGGCGAACTGACGCTTGGTGTCCATCGTGAACTCACCGTTCTCGATCCAGGCGAAGTAGGCCGGCTCGCTCTCATATACCTCCCTGGCCGTGTGTCCTTTGTGCTTTCCGAAACTGATGGTCGGCTCGTCGTTCTTGCCGAGGATCAGTCTTCCGGCATAGTCAACGGTGCGAGGACGGCCGGCGACTCCGGACAGGAACTCGACATCGTTCTTAAGGACCTGCTCGTGGTACTTGGTCGGAGTCTGGTACATATCCAGTTGACCCTTAAGCACTTCGTAGGTGGCCATTGTGTCGGCTTCTGCTGAATGGGCGTTCTCGAAATCCTCTCCTCCGCAGTAGAAACGGTAGGCGGCCTTGAGGTTGCGCGGCTCCATATAGTGATAGATCGTCTGCACGTCGATCATCTGCTTGGAGTGCAGGTCGATGTCCGTGGCCTCAAGGGTTGCCTGGGCCTTGGCCTTGTTCTCAGGAGTGTTTCTCGGGTCCGCGAGCCTGCGCATACAATAGGCACGTACCCTTTCAAGTTCCTCGGACAGCATCGGCAGGTCGAATTTTGTGGAATTATACCCTGCCAGATCGCTGTCTCTCAGCCATTCGACGACCTCGGCCGCAATCTCGATGAACTTCTTCTCCCCGGCGACATCCTCGTCCTTGATCCCGTTCACCTGACTGGCCTCGGGATTGATCGGATGTTGTTTGCGGAGGGCGTAGTCCCACGGGCAGACCCTCCAGGTCTTCACCTCGTGGTGGCCGTCGGGAAACACCTTGACGAAACTGAGTTCGACAATGCAGTCGTTGACTATATTAAGGCCTGTGCTTTCGATGTCAAAGAACAGCAAAGGTCTTTTAAGTGAAAGTTCCATAGCCTTGCAGAGCTCTTTTAAACCATAATCGGCATAAGGATACCACAGATCTTTCCGCTTTCGGCATCATCCTCTGACGGGATGATGAGGGCGGCCCTGCGGGCGTCGGCGAATTTCATCACGACGGTCTCGCAGCTCATATTGGCGAGAATCTCGGTGAGGAATGTAGATTTGAAGCCGATGGACAGCTCATCACCGTTGTAGTCGCAGCTTACTTTCTCGTAGGCGGCTATGGCGAATCCGAGGTCCTGGGCCGTGATCTCCATCTGGCCAGGCTTCAGGTCCAGCTTGATGTGGTTGGACGCCTTATTGGCGCAGACGGCCACACGCCTTACCGTGTTCAGGAACATCGACCTGTCGATCTTCAGCACGCTGGAGTTGTTCTGAGGGATCACGTCGCGGTACTTAGGATATTTGCCGACAATCAGCCTGCAGACCATCGTGGTCCTTCCGAATGTGAATAGAACCGTGCTTGAGTCGAACGAGATCTCAACGGTTCCGTCCTCTTTCCCAAGGATGGATTTCAGAACGGCCGCCGGCTTCTTGTGAAGGATGAACGAGCACTTCTCGGAAGTCTTAACCTCCTTGGCCGTATAGCAGATAAGCTTGTGTGAGTCAGAAGCCACAAGCGTGGTTGACTCAGGGCTGAAGTCAAAGAATATACCGTTCATCGCCGGTCTGATCTCATCATCGGCCGTAGCGTAGATGGTGCTGTTGATGCCCTCGATGAGGCTGTCGGCCGGGAACTCGATCCTCTCCGCGTCCTCGCTTGTCCCCTTGATCTCCGGATAGTCCTCGGCAGGGAAGAACGGAAGCACGGAGTTACCGCTGGTCCAGTTGCACTCTATCGAGCTGTCGCTTGCCGTCTTTATCGAGACAGGCTGGTCAGGAAGCTCTTTCAAGAGGTCTATGATGTGTCTTGCAGGGACGGCGATCTTTCCTTCCTCCTCGGTCGTGTCCACCTCTATCTCGGTCCTAAGGGTGAGCTCGGAGTCCGATGCGGTCACCTCAAGGACATTCCCCTTAAGGTCAAACAGGAAATTTTCAAGGATCGGCAGGGCAGACTTGGCCGGGATGGCCTTTGAGATGTCCATCAATCCTTTCAGAAGTTCAGTGCTTGAAACGATGAATTTCATATTCGTAGTGTTTTTAATATTTCATTATGAATGAGCTTCCCTCGTAAGGGGCTCCTGTGAAAGGCAAATATACGAATATTCCCTTAATATTATGGCATCATATTTGATTTTTTGCCTTGGGCTTCCGGAGCGGTCTTCGGAGCGGGAAAGATTAAATTTATTATAAATATGTCTGAAATGAAAAAAGGTTTGGTAACAGTGGTGCTGTCAGTATTGTTCAGCGTGCTGGCGGCATACGGTGTCGTCAAGGCGGCCACCGTGAATGATGGAGACAATGTGACAAGAACAGAGAACGGAACGGTCACAAAGACTGTCAATCTGGCACAGTCTGACTATCCGGATCTGACTTATGCCGCCGAGGCCGCGGTCGATGCGGTCGTATATGTGGAAGTGACGGTGACCCAGCAGTATCAGATGACGGATCCGTTCTTCCGTTTCTTCTTCGGGGATGAAGG
>CAVCRL010000131.1:0-7551 GCA_963604455.1 Lachnospiraceae bacterium
TAAGTACAAAAGAATCAAGGCAGTAAATTTCGTTCATTCACGAAATTTACTACCCCGCAACCAAATTTACCAGCAAATTTACTGGATTCCCGCTTCGACTCCTCGGCACTTTGACAGGCTCAGTGCCCCCAGGAATGTCGCTCACACAACCTTCCAGCCGTCTATGCGACGGTCTGCGGTAGAGAAGTTGACACCGATCTTGAATATCTTCCTGCCGTCATCAGCGAACGGACGCGCGTAGCCCTTCTCCTCGATCTGGGCAAGGGCCTCTTCCGCCGTGGAATTGATCTTGATCTCGATTATGTAGATGTACTCTTTGGCCTGGATCAGGACATCAATGCGACCGTTGGAAGTCGTGCGCTCTACCTCGACATATTCCCCCATCAACTCAAATATGATGTACATCGCATATTGAAAATCCTTCTCGCAATCGCCCTGAATCTGGTAGCTGGTTCTGGCAAAAAGGGCGTCAAGCCGTTCCATCAAACTCTCTGGGTTGCCGGAGCGGATGTCACGCGTCATTCTGGCTATGAGCACCGTAGGACTGTCCGCATTTGTTTGTGTGTAGTATGGCATAAGGAAGTTCAGGAATCCGTGCCTGACCTCAAGGTTCGGGAATCCCAGATGGTATATCCGCAGGTCCGGCTCATAATCCTTGATGGTGAGGTAGCCGCTCTGGTAGAGAAGCGGGACGGGATTGAGAAAGGCTGAGTTGATGTCCGTCAGCAGAGCCGAGTCCGCCTCCTGGTCAGAAAGGCGGGTGACATCATAGGAGGTCTCTCTCATTATCTTTATAAGGAACGATGGCGTGCCGGTCTCGAACCAGTACTCCTTGAATCTCAAACCATCAAATGTGTTCAAGAGACTGAATGGGTTATAGACTCCAACAGAATCCTCACAGAAATGATACCCATCATACATCAACGCCAGTTTCTGGCGGCACTCCTCTTTTGAAAGGCCGTTGGCTTCGGCAAGGCCATTCACACTTTCCTGAAAATACGTCGAAAGGTCGGTTTCAGAAACTCCGCAGATGTCCACGTAGCGTGAATCCATAGAGATGTCCTTTAGGTTGTTAAGTCCGCTGAACACGCTCATCTTCCCGATCTTGGTGACACCTGTAAGGAAGCCGAAGCGGATGTACTCGTCCTTGGCCTTCATCACGCTGTAGAAGCCCTGAAGCTCATCACGGAACTTCCCCTGCAATTCCGGGCGGGTCAGGTTGTCAATGATCGGCTTGTCATATTCATCAATCAAGATGACCACCTGGCGGCCGGTTTGGTTGCAGGCCCTCTCGATTATGTTGTCAAAGCGAATCGGGTTGGTTTTATACTGATTGACAATGCCGAACCTTGACTCCATTGCGTCAAGTTGCTTTTGCAGTTTGTCTTTCAACGATTCGCTGTCAGAATAATTGGCTCCGCCAAGATCGAAGTGCAACACCGGATATTCCGTCCAATCCTTCTCCAGCGAAGCGATCGCCAACCCGTCAAACAGATCTTTTTTCCCTTGGAAATATGCATCCATCGTCGAGAGGAGCAGGCTCTTGCCGAACCGACGCGGGCGGCTTAGGAAGTAATATTTCCCTGTCGTTGCAAGCTTATGCACGAGAGCAGTCTTGTCAACATAGACATACCCGTTTCTACGGATGTCTTCAAAGTTCTGTATTCCAATCGGGTAAAGCATACGCCAGTCCTTTAGTTCATTCCATACAAAGGTAATAACTTTTTATGAATATGAAGCCAAAAAAACCGCTCCCGCCTGTTTTCTCAGATGGGAGCGGTTTTTAATTTATCGTCTGCTAATCAAAATGTTAACCTTCATAGCTTATTCAGCCATCCTCAAAGGAATATATTCAGACGACAGGTTCCAACCCATTGTCTCGTTCTCGATGTGGACTCTGGCGAAGGCCGCTATCTCGCCCCGGACAAACGATTCTGAGATGTAGGTGGCGTTCACTTTAATGACAATATAACCGCCATACACCGTAAAGTCACTTATGTAAAGATCCTTCGGCTCATAATTCGGATAATGTGCCGTTATCAAAATGTTTTCTTCTTTGAGGTAGTTCAATGCTGAAGAAGGCCGAACTTCGAATTCCAATGTCACGAATTTCAGGAGGGCACCAGGTTTATCTCTTTTAACAACGGCGGCTCCATCCAAGGTATAAGGGACATATACCAAAGACTGGATTCTATACAGTACTTTATTGACGGCCTGTCTGGCCTGCGCGATCTTACTGTTGACGGCTTTCTCCATCTTCTGGATTTCCGAGCTCATCCGGTCAATCTCGGCCTGAACCTTACCGTCCGCATCGTTGATCGCGGCCGTGATGTCTGCCGACAACTCATTCCGCAAGGAGGCTATCGCATCACGAATGGCTTTTTCATAAGCAGCTTTGACGTCAGCCTTAACCTGATCCAGATCCGACTTCAAACCTTCGATCTCCTTCGCGTTGTCCTCAATCGCCTTATCGGTCGCGGTCAAAGCCGCTTTCAAATCTTTGATATCTTTCGAATTGGCCTTTATCATTTCCTCCAGAGCGGTCTTCTGCACAACCAATTGACCTTCAAGTTTCTTTTTCTGTGCTTCCAGTTCCGCTTTCGCCTCCTCAATCGTCCAATAAGCCTTAAACTTGTCGTTCACCCAAGACTCAAGCGACGACTTCAAATCATCCACCGAGTTTTTGAGACTCTTTCCCCAAGCCTCCTCTATTTCGTTTCGTGCCTTTGAGAGGGCTTCCGTGTAAGCATTCGTCAAAGCTGAGACCTCTTTTGAGATTCTGTCATTCAATCCGGAGACCTCGTCAGCGACAGCGGATTCCAGATCACTGACAGTCTTGTCCAACGACTCGGTGAAGTTCTTTGTCAGACGCTCCTCCAATTCGGAAAGGGATATCTTCAATCCGGCAATCTCAGTGTCAAGGCCTGCAATCCGCTCCACGATGTCATTGTACTGTTCCAAAGTAGAGAAAGTGGCTTGAATCCAATCTTCAGTGCCCTTCAATTCTTTTCCGGCATACGACTTCAAATCTGAAATCTTACCTTCCAACTCAACATCCTTCTTTTGAAGAGCGGAGATCGCACTGTTGATGTCCGACAACTTGACGTTCATCTCCGACTTCATTGTCTCCATAGCCACAAGAGCCTCTGTCTTCGCTTGTTCTATAGCTCTGATCAGATCTTCCTTATTGGCCTTGTCGCTTTTCTTCAAATCCTCAACAGCGTTCTCGAGATCGGATTTCACGGCTGCGATTCGCGCCTCATTCTCCGAGATGGCCTTCCTGAGAGCATCTGCGGTTTCCTCCAGAGAGCCGATCATATCTTTCATATCCTTGTCGGTCTGTTCCAGCTTCGGAATGGAAGCGTTGATCTTCTCTATCTGTTGGTCTATGGATGTGACCCAAGCATCCTTCCCGTTCAGGTCCTCGTGGATCTCATCAAGATCCGGAGAATAGTTCGCGCAGCCGAAAGCGGCGGCAAGACCCGCACACATCAAGACCAGTTTAATTCTTCTAATATATTCTTTCATTTTTCTCGAATGTTAACAGTCAAACAAATCCATCTATTCTCAAGGGTTTGTCACCACAACCGGGGTGATAGGAATAAATTCGGAAATCATATCCCAACCTTTGGAGGCATCCTTTATTGACACCAGAACGTTGAACTTTCTCGCACCATTAGTAAAGACTCCAGGAAGGACGGAAGCATCTATGTCCATCAGAATGATGCCGTTCCCGGTGTTTGTGATTCCGTTCAACTTAAGAGGAACAACATAATCTTTTGGCTCCACGCTTTGAGTGAGGATCGACACATTGTTAACATTCAGAGCCTCGGCGGCGGAGAACGGACGAACCTCGAATTTCAATGTCAGAGACTTCTTGACACCTTCACAGAAGACCTCAACCGATCCATCTGAATATGTCGGGAAATACACAAACGACGTTATCACGTTTCTTATCTTCTCCCGCGCGTCCTCCACAGCCTCGATTATCGAATCCAAGTCATCCTTGCATTTCTGTATCCTCGACTCCAATGCCTCGACTCTCTCGTCAATGCTGTTGTTGAGGCTGTCTATCCTATCGGCAAGTTCCTTGTCCATATCCCCTTTCAGAGAATTGATGGCATCCTTGATCGCGGCCTCATAAGCAGCCTTAATGTCCTTTTTAGTCTGCTCAAGCTCCGCAAACAAGTCATCCAGACTCTTGGTGTTGTCCACAAGTGCGTTCTCAGTCTCTGCCAAAGCCTTTTTAAGGTCCTTGATCTCGCCCGTATTTGCGTTGATCAATTCTTTCAGATAGGCTTCCTGAGCCTTCAGCTGGTTTTCGAGTTCCTTTCTCTGAGACTCAATGGCCGCTTTTGTATCCTCTATCGTCCAGTAGGCCGTAAGTTTCTCGTTCACCCAGAGTTTAAGGGACTTCTCCAATTCCTCAAGAGAGGTCTTGACCTTTTCCGTCCAAGCGTTTTCAAGTTCATTGCGAGTCTTCGCTATGGCCGATGTGTAAGCCTCAGTCAGGTCGGAAATCTCTTCATCAATCCTGTCATTAAGACCGGCGACTTCCTCACCTATCTTGGATTCAAGGTCACTGACCGCCTTTTTCAAATCCTCGTTGAACTTTTTTGCCAGGCGGGCTTCAAGGTCGGACAAAGACTTCTTTAGCTCCGACATCTCAGTGTTGATTCCTCCAATCCGTTCCACAACACCATTATACTGCTCCAACGTCGCGAATGTGGCTGTAGCCCAGTCCTTGATGCCTTTCAACTCCTCATCGACATAGGTCTTTAGATTTGAGATCTGTTTCTCCAATTCCGCATCCTTGTCTTTCAGATCAGAGATCATTTCATCTATGTCGGACAGTTTTCCCTGCATTTCCATCCTCATCGCCTCAAGGTTGGCCAGAACGGTAGCCTTGGCTTCATTTATGGCAGCGATCAGTTCCTCCTTGTTGGCCTTATCGCTGTCCAGGAGTTCCTTGACGGCCTTTTCAAGTTCGGAGCGGACCTCTGAGACGCGGTTCTCGTTCTCTCCGATGTCTTTACGAAGACCATCAGCGGTCTTGTCCAAGGACTCGATCATCTTCTTGATTTCCTGATCAGTCCGCTCCAACTCCGGAAGTGAAGCGTTTATCTTTTCGAGCTGCTTGTCGATGGATGGAATGCGGTTGCTTTCGATTTCATCGATGCGGTCATCCACACGCTTGAACTCAGCATCGTAGTCAGCGCATCCGGAGGACACCAGCAGGATCACGCTCAAAAGAGCCGGTAATATTCTTCTTATATTCATTGATTATTCCATTTTAGGGTTATTTTGTCACGATCGTAGGGTTTATGCCAGCCACCTTAAGATCACGCTTGACCAGATTCATAGTAGCGTTGCTGCAGCCTACCATTCTTATGGTCTTCAATTTCTTACAACCATAGAACATACACCTCACCGTCTTTCCATAATAGTCACTGACATCGTGCAAGTTTGCTTTTTCCAAATTCCAACCAGACAAATCCAAAGTTTCAAGAGAAGAACACCCATTGAACATTCCAGGTACGCTACACACCTTATCCATTTTCCATTTGGACAAATCCAAAGAAGTCAACCCTGAACACCCATAGAATGTAAAGTTGGTAAATTCAAGGTTCTGAGGTCTCCAAGATGAAATTTTCAACGATTTCGTAGTCAACTTACTACAATTATAAAATGAGTGTTGCAGATTAGTGGCATCGGACATATCCAACAACTCAAGATCCACCTCTTCAAGAAGATTACAATTTCGAAAATATATCCAGTAATCAGGCTTTACTTTCTTGAGAAGCTTGACTGTCTTCAAATCAGCAGATTCTTGATTATCAGAATAACTCCAATAAAGGTTCACTTTATCAACCTCGCCGTCAAAGCCGATTTCTCCATACTTGGTGTGCACTATGTTCAAAGTTTTATTATTCACGTCAACGGCAGATAAATATGAAGAAATGTCAACCATTCCTCCGGACGCGGTGGTGTATTGGATCAAAGGCGGTCTTATCTTCGCGACTTTCAAAGGAATGAATCGTGTGGAGACGTCACGGACAACGACCCTGAAACCGGCAGAAACACGTCCGGCAATAAAGTCGTCCAACAGCGACCCGGGATCAATCCTAAGATTCAAGCCCCCGTTCTTTGCCTTGGTGATCTTCGTAATATTCAAAGCGACCTCATCCCCGACGGACGCCCTTGTCTTTGTGAGCAAAGCATACGCTGCCACATCAGCGGTTCCTATTGAAGACAGCAATTTCTCAGGGCGGACCTCCAGGGAGACATCGATGGTCTTTTCCAAAGACACGACATTGAAGGAAAGAATCACACTTCCGTCATCACTCGTCGGGACAAACGTCAGGGACTGCATCACGGAGTCAAAGGAGGAAATAAGATCCGCGAAATCAAACGAAGCGAGATCGTTGTCGACAGAAGCTATTTCCGCCTTCATTTCAGCCTCTTTTTTAGAAAATGCTTTCGTGAAACTGTCATACGCGGCGTCAACACGAGCTTTGATCGTAGCCTCAAAAATACCCTTGAAATCAGTGATGGCATCCTCGATTGCCTTCTTGTAGGCAGTGGTAAGATCCTCTTTAGCCTTGTTCAAGTCTGACGTAAAGACCGGGAAACGATCAGCCAGTGCCTTAAGATCCTCATTGACCTTCTTCAGTCTGTCCTCAAGAGCGGTGATGTCTCCTGCATTGGCGTCGATCAAGTCCTTTAACAACTTTCTCTGTGCCTCAATCTGATTCTCGATGTCATCATTGAGTGCCTTGAGGGAATCCTTGGTCCGGGCGATTGTCCAGTAGCCGTCCAATGTGCTGTTCACCCAGGACTTCATCGAGGTCTCGCAGTCATCGATGGATTTCTTCAGGCTTTCGCTCCACCACTTGTCCATCTCCTCACGGAAAGTGGCGATGGCGGCCGTGTAGGCCTTGGTGATGGCGGACACCTCTTTGTCGATCCTGTCATTCAGACCATCGACCTCTTCGCCAAGCTTGGACTTCACTCCATCCGCCGCTGTTTTCAGATCCTCTGAATATTTCGTCGTCAGGCGGGTCTCAAGATTCGTCATTGAGGTCTTGAGACCGGCGATCTCGCCTTTTATCCCACCGAGCTGGTCCACGATGGCGTTGTACTGGTCCAAAGTCATAAAGGTCGCATTGGCCCAGTCCTTGGTTCCCTTCAATTCCTTGTCGATGTAAGTCCTAAGATCAGAAATTTTCTTCTCAAGTTCCGAATCCTTCTTCTGAAGATCCGAGATCGTGTTGTTGATCGAGGTCAGCTTTCCGTTCATCTCGGTCTTTTCGGACTCCAGCAACGCAAGCAGCGTGGCCTTGGCCTTGCCGAGTGAGTCAAGGATATATTCCTTGTCCTCCCTGTCGCTGTTTTGGAGTTCCTTGACAGCGTTCTCAAGATCTGTCTTCAGATCGGAGATTTTTTTCGCATTCGCCTTGACGGACTCATCAAGTCCGTCAGCCGTCCTCTGAAGATTATCAATCATCCCTTTCAGATCCGCGTCGGTCTTCTCCAACTGTGGGATCGTGG
>CAVCRL010000132.1:0-7503 GCA_963604455.1 Lachnospiraceae bacterium
CATTACTACACCCCTTACGACTTCTGCCAGACGGCCAAGGCCGCTGATTGGGGGCACACCAGAAAGTCCAACCTGTCTGACAACACGTTCACCGAGGAATATGTCAAGGAGCTGTTCTCGAAACTCTACACGACATACGTTGAGAAGAATATTCCTGTCTATCTCGGAGAATATGGCTGCGCCAACAGGACTGACGCAACAGCCCGCAGGTTCCAGCTCTATTGGTTTGAATATGTCAGCAAGTGTGCCAGGACCTACGGAATGAGCGGCTTCATCTGGGAGAACGGGTCAGTGGGCGCCGGCAACGAGGTCTATGGCATCGTGAACCACGAGACGGGTGAATATCTCGACGCGGTATATTGCAAACAGATAGTGGACGCCTGCTCGAACGGTTTCTACAAGGAAGGCAACACCTACACCCTTGACTACGTTTATAATCAGGCACCGAAATATTGATTATGAAAGGAATACTTGCGATGATTTCCGTGGCGGTCCTCGCCGCCGGATGCGCCCCGAAGGCTGGATGGCCTCATCTGGACAAAGGCGCCAACGAATTGATGACAAACCTTAGGTCGGCTTCCGAGGAAGGCAGGTTCCTGTATTTCCATCAGGATGACCTCGTCTATGGCCATTCCTGGAAGGTTGAGGACACTGACAACGATCATCTTGACCGTTCCGATGTCAAATCCGTCTGCGGACAGTTCCCGGCAGGGGTGGGTTTTGACCTCGGCGGAATAGAACTCGGGAACGAGGCGAATCTGGACAACGTTCCGTTCAGCCTTATGCGCCGCGCCGCGGTCACTCAGTACGAAAGGGGAGGGGCGGTGACCTTCTCCTGGCATCCGCGCAATCCTCAGACCGGAGGAGACGCTTGGGATGTCAGCTCGGACCAGGCCGTGGCCGGAGTCCTGGAGGGTGGAGCGAATCACGAGACATTTATGAAATGGCTCTCAAACGCCGCCGACTTCCTTGGCTCGCTCAAAGACTCAAAGGGCGAATTGATTCCTGTGATATTCCGTCCTTGGCACGAGAATCTGGGCAACTGGTTCTGGTGGGGCTCTTCCTGCTGCACCGATGGGCAGTACAAGGAGTTGTACGCTATGACCCGTGAATATCTTGCCGGAACCCGCGGTCTTAAGAATCTTGTGTGGGCATATTCCCCGAACTCCAATTTGACGGAGGAAAGCTTTTACAGCCGCTACCCCGGGGATGAGAACGTTGACATAATCGGTGTGGATCACTACGACTACGCCGCCTCGGACTCCACAAAGACAGAAGCGGAGATAATAGCTGACGCCAACGCGTTTTACGCTAAGGTTCTGCGCTCTGATATGGAACTTCTGTCCGGCATTGCCGCCGGGCACGGAAAGCTGCTGGCGTTCTGCGAGACCGGATTTGAGTCCACACCTGATCCCCGTTGGTGGACGGATGTTCTTCTGGAGAACCTCAAGGGCGCTCCGATCTGCTATGTCTTGACTTGGAGGAACGCCTGGGACAAGCCGGAGCATTATTTCGCTCCGTTCGAGGGAACGGCAGACGCGGACAATTTCAAAGAGTTCTGCGGAAGCGACAGGACTATATTCCTGAAATAGCCGGCGTTGGTTCGTCAAGTATTTTTAGTTTGAAGTTTGATTAAGAGAATATTAAGAGATGGATTTTAATGAAAGACTGAAGTGGCTGGAGAACGGTCACGAGAAGCTGCTGACTTTGAATAACGAGCCTATCTATGTCAATGGTGTCTACGAAAGATACAAGAATCCGGTCCTGACCGCGGAGCACGCTCCTTTGTTTTGGAGGTATGACCTTGATCCGGCCACGAATCCGTATCTGGAGGAGAGGTTCGGGATACACGCCGCGTTCAATTCCGGAGCCATCAAATGGAACGGGAATTATGTCCTTGCGGTCCGTGTCGAGGGAGCTGACAGGAAATCCTTTTTCGCCATAGCCGAAAGCCCGGACGGAATCGATAACTTCCGCTTCTGGGACAGACCTGTAACGATGCCTGAATATGGCGAGCCGGCGACCAATGTCTATGATATGAGGCTTACCGCCCACGAGGACGGCTGGATCTACGGATTGTTCTGCGTGGAAAGGAAGGATCCTTCCGCACCGGCCGGGGATCTGTCTTCGGCTGTGGCCTGCGCCGGAATCGCCAGGACAAAGGATCTGATCCATTGGCACAGGCTTCCGGATCTCAAGTCCGCCTCGCAGCAACGGAATGTCGTGCTTCATCCGGAGTTCGTGGACGGGAAATATGCCCTTTACACAAGGCCTCAGGACGGGTTCATCGATGCAGGCAACGGAGGCGGAATCGGATGGGCTCTTGTGGATGACATCACAAATGCCGAAGTCAAGGACGAGAAGATCATAAACCTTCGGCACTATCACACGATCAAGGAGCTCAAGAACGGCGAGGGGCCGGCTCCGATCAGGACACCTAAGGGATGGCTTCATCTTGCGCACGGAGTAAGGGGCTGTGCCTCAGGGCTCAGGTATGTGCTTTATCTTTATATGACCTCCCTTGAGGATCCTTCGAGGGTCATCGCCGAGCCTGCCGGATTCTTTATGGCTCCGGAGGGTGAGGAATATGTCGGTGACGTGATGAATGTTCTGTTCGCTAACGGCTGGATCGCCGATGAGGACGGGAAGGTCTTCATCTACTACGCTTCCTGCGACACGAGGATGCACGTGGCCACATCCACGATCGACCGTCTTGTCGATTACTGCTTCGGCACCGAGCCGGACGGGTTCACCACGGGAGAGTCCGTGCGTACTCTCAACAGGTTGATTGATAAGAATTTTGATTTGTTGTAACTGAGGATTGCAGGATGGAAAAGATAAGGACAGGTTTCGGAGAGAAAGTCGGCTACGGCTTCGGGGATATGTCTTCCTCAATGTTCTGGAAGATATTCTCCTACTATCTCCCGTTCTTCTACAGCAACATATTCGGACTCACATTGGATCAGGTCGCCCTGCTTTTGGTCGTGACCAGGATCTGGGACGCCGTCAGCGACCCTATGATGGGAGTCCTGGCTGACAGAACCAAGACGAGATGGGGAAAATACCGTCCGTACCTTCTTCTGATGGCTGTACCGTTCGCCCTCTGCGGAATATTCCTGTTCTCCACTCCAGCGGCGTCCCCGACAGTCAAACTGGTCTGGGCGTACCTTACCTACATCCTGATGATGACGGTCTATACCGGCATCAATGTCCCTTACGGGGCTATGCTTGGCGTGATGACTGACGATTCCGACACCAAGACCGTGCTCAGCTCGTACAGGATGTTCTTCGCTTACGGCGGAAGTTTCCTGGCCTTGTTCTGCTGGGAACCATTATGCAGACTTTTAGGCGGTTACGACGCTCCTGTCGGCTGGCGCAACGCGATGATAGTCATCTCGATGTTCTGCCTTGTGCTGTTCCTGCTCTGTTTCCGGATGACGAAGGAGAAACTGCACACCGTCAGCAAGGTGTCCGTGGGCAGCGACCTGAAATCCCTCCTGAGAAACGCCCCGTGGTGGATTCTCATCGGAGCCGCCTTGTGCTCGAACCTGTTCAACACGGTACGCGGGAGCACGGTCGCATATTTCTTCAATGATGTCATCGGACAGAATGTCCGCCTGAACCTCGGCCCTCTCAGTTTTCTGTTCTACGCCGGTCTCTTCCTCTCGCTCGGAGAGGTCTGCAATATGGTAGGTGTGGCTCTGGCCGTTCCTCTTTCCGAGAAACTCGGGAAGAAGAGCACCTATATGTTTTCGTTCGCCTCGCTGATCTTTTTCAGCGCTCTGTTCTTCTATATTCCGATCAGTCAGGGAGGATATTACTGGATGCTTGGGCTCCAGATCATCATCAGTGTCTTCACCGGTGTGATCTCTCCTCTGGTCTGGAGTATGTACGCCGATGTCAGCGACTTTGCCGAGAACCGTGACGGGACGGCTTCTACGGGACTCATATTCTCCTCAGCCTCAATGGCTCAGAAATTCGGAGGCGCTTTCGGCGGTTTCGCCGTGATGTGGCTCCTGAAGGCGTTCGACTACAACACCGCTCCGGGAGCCGTTCAGACTCCTGAGGCGATTCACGGGCTTTGGCTCCTTATGAGCTGGATCCCGGCCGCTGTGGCCGCCCTCGCCGTTGTCGTGATATTCTTCTACCCTCTGACAAGGAAACGAATGGATGACATCCAGAAGGAACTCTCCGCCAAGCGCGCGGAGGATATGGAGGTGAAGGTTGAGGAATCCGGGACGGAGGAGGCTTCGTCAAGCGTTTGGAAAGGTCTTCCTAAGGTGATGCGCTGGGTTGTGGCCATTCTTGCGGCCATCCTTGCGTCCGAGCTTATATTCATTATCCTGAAATGATGGAATACGGGTATTTTGATGATTCGACCAGAGAGTTTGTGATCACAGATCCGGCGACTCCGTGGCCTTGGATAAACTATCTTGGAACAGAGAATTTCTTCTCACTCATATCCGGCACGGCGGGTGGATATTCATTCTACCGTGACGCGAAGTTCCGCCGCCTGACCCGCTACCGGTACAACGGAGTGCCGATGGATGCGGGAGGAAGGTATTTCTACATCAATGACAGAGGCTGCGTCTGGAGTCCGGGCTGGAAACCGTGCAGGAATCCGCTGGATTTCTACGAGTGTCGTCACGGAATGGGGTACACCCGGATAACAGGGGAGAAGAACGACCTCCGCCTCAGCACCCTGTTCTTTGTGCCTCTCGGGTACGACTGTGAGATCCAGAAGGTTACGCTGGAGAACCGGGGCACGGCGAGAAAGAGCTTCAAGCTCTGGTCGTTCGTTGAATGGTGCCTCTGGAACGCGGAGACCGATATGGAGAATTTCCAGCGGAATCTCTCGACCGGAGAGGTCGAGGTCGAAGGCAGCGTGATCTACCACAAGACTGAATATCGTGAGCGCCGCGACCACTACGCTTTCTATGGAGTCAACGCCCGAATAGACGGTTTTGACACGGACCGGGACGCGTTCATCGGAATGTACAACGGTTTCGACAGCCCACAGAATGTGAAGTCCGGAATCTCCTCACAGTCAATAGCCCACGGGTGGAGCCCGATAGCCTCACATTACCTTGAGGTCACTCTGGAGCCGGGCGAGTCGAAGGATCTGGTATTCATTCTTGGCTACGCCGAGAACCCTTCCGGCTCGAAGTTCGTCAAGCCGACCGGCTACGAGCTCAATTCCGGCTCCGGAGTCATCAACAAGGATGTCGCCCGAGCTGTGATGTCGGCGTTCGATTCATCTGAGAAGGTCGATGAGGCTTTCGGTGCCCTCAGGCGTTACTGGGACGGGCTTCTTGGCAATTTCACCTTGACCTCGGGAGTGCCGGAGCTCGACCGTATGGTCAACGTCTGGAACCAGTATCAATGTATGGTGACATTCCTGATGAGCCGCAGCGCCAGCTTCTTCGAGAGCGGCATCGGACGCGGAATGGGGTTCAGGGATTCCAATCAGGATCTTCTGGGGATTGTGCATCAGATTCCGGAGCGTGCCCGTCAAAGGATTCTGGACATCGCCGCGACGCAGTTTAATGACGGCAGCTGCTACCACCAGTACCAGCCGCTCACCAAACGTGGCAACGACGGCATCGGCGGCGGCTTCAATGATGACCCGCTATGGCTGCTTGTGGGCGTGGACGCCTACCTCCGCGAGACCGGCGACTTCACGATTCTGGATGAATATGTCCAATTCAACAACATCCCCGGCAGCGAGAAGACCCTTTTGGAGCATCTTGAGGTCAGCTTTGAATATGTCCGGACGCATCTCGGGCCTCACGGCCTGCCTCTTATCGGCCGGGCGGACTGGAATGACTGTCTGAATCTCAATTGTTTCTCGACCGACCCGGACGAGTCTTTCCAGACGACCGAGAACAAGACCGAAGGCAGCAAGGCCGAGTCGGTGATGATAGCAGGCCTGTTCGTCTTTGCCGGAAACCGGTACGCCGATCTTCTTGACCGTCTCGGAAAAGACTCCTCGGCAGTGCGTGACGCGGTCGGGAATATGTCCGAAGCAGTCAAGGAATATGGCTGGGACGGGGACTGGTTCCTTCGCGCGTACGACTTCTTCGGCCGCAAGATCGGTTCCCGGGACTGTGAGGAAGGCAAGATATTCATAGAAAGTCAGGGGTGGTGCGCTATGGCCCGTGTCGGGGCGGAGGAAGGCCTTTGTGACAAGGCTCTGGACTCGGTGAAGGAGCGTCTGGAATGTCCGCACGGCATCGTCCTCAACAATCCGGCTTTCAGCAGATATTATCCTGAATATGGCGAAATCTCCTCATACCCTGAGGGTTATAAGGAAAACGCTGGCGTGTTCTGCCACAACAACGCTTGGGTGATCATCGGAGAGGCTATGGCCGGCCGACCGGATGACGCCTGGAGGCATTATTGCCAGATAGCGCCGGCCTTCATCAAGGACCAGGCCCTCCACAAGGTCGAGCCTTATGTTTACTGCCAGATGGTCGCGGGCAAGGATGCCGCCCGTCCGGGTGAGGGCAAGAACAGTTGGCTGACGGGAACCGCCGCCTGGAACTGGAACGCTGTCTCGGAATATCTCCTTGGCGTGAAACCACAGTTTGACGGCCTTCTGATCGAGCCGTGCCTGCCGGCCACAGTGTCTGAATACCGCATCCACAGGGTTTTCCGTGAGGCGACGTATGACATCACAATCCGCAACACGGGCTCCGGCAAGTCCAGCTTTATCCCGTACTCTCCGGGGCACCATACTTTAGTGCTGGAACTGTAGGGTAGGCTGCCTCCGGTCTTGAAGGATTCCGTGTGTCAGACTCCGCCGAGCCGCCGTAGATCCCGGCGGTAGCGGGCGAAGAAGAATATTCCGGCGAGGGTGAGGCCGATAGGGAAGCCCAGCCATATTCCGTGGATGCCGAGACTGGTCTTGAATCCGAGGACGTATGCAGACGGAATCGCTATGAGATAGTAACTAACGAAAGCGGCGTACATAATCGGCCTGACATCCTGGATGCCACGGAGCACATTGGCGAAGCAAAGCTGGAGTCCGTCTCCGAACTGGTAGGCGAAGAGCAGGAAGAAAAGCGACACCGCCATCGCCGAGACTTCAGGAGAGTCTGTGAATATTCCGGCGGCCTGGTAGCGGAAGCAGTACAGCAGGACCGAGAGCGTGGCAGAGATGCCGAGTGTCATAAAGTAGCCTTTCCGGGCATATTCCCTGACAGACTTGAAGTCTTTTCTGCCGAAAGAGTTGCTGACAAGGATTGAGACGGCGAACGATAGGCCCTGCATCATCAGGAAGAAGAGTTGCGAGATCGTGATGACCACTTGGTGCGCGGCCAGCTGGATGACCCCGAGCCAACCCGCCATCACCGCGGCGAATGTGAATGTGGAGGATTCCAGCGCCATCTGTATACCGACCGGGTAGCCCATCTTGAAGACCGCTTTCCTCTCGTCGCGCGAAAGGACAGCCTCCTTGATCGCGCGGGCATATTCATTCATCTTCTTTGACTTGAATATGAA
>CAVCRL010000133.1:0-1990 GCA_963604455.1 Lachnospiraceae bacterium
GCGTGCTTGGAGAAAGTCTCCGGATAGTATTTCATTATGTCCTTCGCCATCCTCTTGTCCTTGTCGATGGTCTTCTTCTTGTTCACGAGGGCGAACATCGCCTTTAGGATCTGAACAACATCCTTTCCCTCGACAAGTTTCTCGAACTCAGCCTTTTTCCTCTCCACATTGTAGGTCACGACATCGGCCACGAGATCCTCCTTCTGCGCATAGTACTGGTAGAAGGTTTTCTTCGAGATGCAAAGCTTGCGGCAGATGTCATCAATGGACACCTCGCGGACTCCATCCTTGGAGAAGAGCCCGTTCGCTGTCTTCATAATCGTTTCTTTCGTCAATTCAGCCATATCTCAATAAAAAGCGTATAGCGTTCTGCAAATGCTGTGCAAATATATCATATTTTCAAGCCGAAATAAACAAATATTCCGTCACGATTTTCGCAACGGAACACATATTGAACTTATTTACAATTAGATAAAACGATGCACCAAAAAACCGAAAAAATTTCCGAGTTTCCTAGATTACACCAAAACGCTCAAGAGCGGTGACAATTCCGTCCTCATCGACGGTGTCAGTGACATAGTCCGCGGCGGCCTTGACATCATCCGTGGCGTTGCCCATCGCGACTCCGATCCCGGCATATTCAATTATAGGAATATCATTGCCTCCGTCGCCGAACGCCATACACTCTTCCCTCGTCACGCCGATGCGCTCAAGGATCCTGGCCGCGCCGTAGGATTTGGAGAGTCCTTCCGGCACTATGTCCATAAAATAAGGGTGCCATCTGGTGTAGCCTACGTTCTTCAAGACCGGATGAAGCAGACGGCGCTCCTGCTCCCCGTCAAAGAATATGGAATATTCATAGACCGTGTGCTCTCTGGCTATTTCTTTGATGTCGAGGAAGTTCTCAGGGCGCAGGTTCGTCAGGGCAGAGATCTCAAGGGCGCGGTCATTGCTGCAATTGATGCCGGCGACATCCTCAGCGAACACCCAGCAAGGAACATTCTCACGCTCAGCTATCTCCGCGACCTGCAACGCAGCCTCTTTCGGCAGCGGATGACTGTCGATGACGACTCCGCCAAGAGTTGTCTCGGCCCCGTTCATCGCCACGTAGCCGTCAAACGGGAAATCGTCAAGATTGTCCATCACCAGCCTGGAGCGGCCGCTGGAAATGAAAAGCTTCACGCCATTGGCTTGAAGCTTACGAAGGGTTTCCTTCAGATTATCCGACATCCGGTGGGTCTTGAAACCCACGAGGGTGCCGTCAATGTCGAAAAATATCGCTTTTACCATCCCTCTACATAAAAAAAATTATCTCACTATTCAACCGCGCTTTCCCACCGCACATTATTCACGTTACCCATCCCCTAAATCCCCTTCCTCGGGAAGGGGACTTACCTTCGCCACAATGTGGCTCAACTATTTACCCGTTAAGACTCTTGGCGTAGTGCGTAGGCTCAGCCTTCTTCGGTTTGGTGTCCGGAATGACCGCTGACGCCGGAATTTTCTTCTTATATGAATATATAAGGAGACCGATGCCCAGAAGGACAAACGGGATGCTCAACAACTGCCCCATATCCAGCGCCATAGAGTTCTCGAAATCCACCTGCGGCTCCTTGATGAACTCGATGAGGAAACGCATCCCGAAGCAGACGATGAAGAATATTCCGATGAACGAGCCTCTGTACATCTTGTCCAGTCTCTTGACATAAAGCCAGATGAGGCCGATGCCGAGGATCAGGTAGCTCAGAGCCTCGTAGATCTGCGTCGGATGCTTCGGCTCGGTCTCTCCCCTGCGCTCGAAGATGAATCCCCACGGAAGATTGGTCACATCGCCGTAAATCTCGGAGTTACAAAGGTTTCCGAGTCTGATGAACGTCGCGGCGAACGCCACGGCGATGGCCAGATGGTCCAGAATCCACAGGAAATCAATGTGGTTCTTCTTCCCGTACTTGTTCGCGAACCACCACATGCACAGGAGCAGCATCAGCGC
>CAVCRL010000133.1:2249-7432 GCA_963604455.1 Lachnospiraceae bacterium
GATCCGATCCTGAATATCTCCGGATTCATATTCCAATGTACGAACAGCGGATCCATATTCAAAAATCACTTTTCGTACAAAGATAGTGTATTTTTCGGATTATCCGAGTGACTAGTCGCGGATAGCGGCGATGCCCGGAAGATCCTTGCCCTCGATGGCCTCAAGCATAGCGCCGCCACCGGTGGAGACGTAGCTGACCTTGTCGGCGAAGCCGAGCTTTGTCACGGCTGCCACTGAGTCGCCGCCACCGACGAGTGAGTAGGCTCCGTTCTGGGTGGCCTCAGCCACGAACTCGGCGATCTTCTCGGTTCCGTGGGCGAAGTTAGGAAGCTCGAACACTCCGACAGGGCCGTTCCAAAGGATGGTCTTGGAAGCGAGGATGATCTTCTTCCAGTTCTCAAGGGAAGCCTCGGAAGCGTCCATTCCCTCCCAGTCATCAGGAATGTTGAATATGTCGAATGTCTTGCGAGGAGTGTCGTTGTCAAACTCCTGACCAGAAACTGTAGCGACTGAAAGCGAGAGGTTCACGCCCTTCTCCTTGGCCTCCTTCATGATCTCGAGAGCGTCCGGCATAAGCTCGTCCTCGTGGAGGGACTTGCCGATGTGACCGCCCTGGGCCTTGATGAAGGTGTAACCCATTCCGCCGCCGATGATCAGGTTGTCAACCTTGTCAAGCAGGTTCTTGATGACTCCGAGCTTGCTGGAAACCTTTGATCCTCCGATGATTGCGGTGAAAGGATGCTGAGCGTTCTGGAGAACGTTCTCGATGGCCTTTACCTCTTTCTCCATCAGGTAGCCGAACATCTTGTCGTTCGGGAAGTAGGCGGCGATGAGCGCTGTGGAGGCGTGTGCCCTGTGAGCGGTACCGAAAGCGTCGTTGATGTAGCAGTCAGCGTAGGATGCGAGTTTCTTCACGAACTCCTTCTGGCTTGCCTTCACGGCCTTCTTGGCCTCTGCCTTCTCCTCGTCCGTCGCGTCGGCGGCGAGTCCTCTCGGCTTGCCTTCCTCCTCAGCGTAGAAACGGAGGTTCTCAAGCATCAGGACCTCACCCGGCTTGAGGGCCGCAGCCTGCTCGTCAGCCTTCTGGCAGTCATCGGCGAACTGAACCGGAACGCCAAGACATTCAGAGACGTGAGCGAGAATATGCTTGAGGGAGAACTTTGGATCAACTCCCTTCGGACGTCCGAGGTGGGACATCAGAATGAGGGAACCACCTTCGGCGAGCACTTTCTTGAGTGTAGGGAGAGCCGCGCGGATACGGGTGTCGTCTGTGATGTTGAAATTCTCATCGAGCGGAACGTTGAAATCCACTCTGACAATTGCCTTCTTACCTTTGAAGTCGTAGGTGTCAATGTGCTGTTGCATAACCTTATTATTTAGAAATAATTTCGATTGATTTCAGGCGCAAATATAGTAAAATTCAGCGGATTGGGCATCAGTCAACACGACTATAACGATTAAATCGTGACAAGATGTAGCAAAATAGGCTTTCTTTTTCCTATCTTTGTACGCTATGACAATCGAGTATATTCCACAGAATTGGAAGGACTACGAGCTTCTGGACTCCGGAAGGGGTGCGAAGCTTGAGAGGTTCGGCGAATATGTTCTTGCCCGCCCGGAGCCTAAGGCTTTGTGGGACAAGAGTATGAGCGATGCGGAGTGGAACAGGCTCGCCCACACGCGCTTCACCCCCGGGGCCGGATTCGGCAAGGCCGGGAAGGAGGACAGCGGGACGTGGGAAAGGCTTAGGAATATGCCCGACCAGTGGTGGATCCGCTACAACGGCGGGCCAAAGTTCAGCCTCAGGCTGGGGCTCACGTCCTTCAAGCACGTGGGGGTTTTCCCAGAACAGGCCGCCAATTGGGACTACATATTCAAACAGACTTCGGACATCGCCGCTAAGACCGGCTCCAAGCCGAAGGTACTGAATCTATTCGCCTACACTGGAGCCGCATCGCTGGCAGCCAAGTGCGCCGGAGCTGATGTCACTCATCTGGATTCCGTGCGTCAGGTAGTCACATGGGCTCACGGCAATCAGGACCGCAGCGGTCTGGATGGCATCCGCTGGGTTGTCGAAGACGCTATGAAGTTCGCGAACCGAGAGGCCAAACGCGGCAATCTCTACCAAGGCATCATCCTTGACCCCCCGGCCTACGGCCACGGCCCGGACGGAGAGAAATGGAAACTGGATGAATGTCTTTTCGACATGATGAAGACCGTCGGGAGGATTCTCGCCCCGGAGAACAGTTTTCTGGTTCTGAACCTTTACTCGAACGGATTCTCGGCCATTCTCGGTGAAACGGTTGTGCGTCAGGCTTTCGGCCTTGCGCCGGACGCCGCTCTCGAATCCGGAGAGCTTGTACTCAGGGACAAGTTCGGAAAGAACCTGCCGCTCAGCATATTCGTAAGACTAAGGAGGTAGAGAGGTTATGAAGTCATTCGTCAGATTCTGCCTGGTTTCAGTTGTCTTTGTGGCTCTCGCTTTCTTCTGCGAAGGGCTGCGGGTAAATTTCCTTGCCGTATCCGACACCGGGACGACCGTCCGGACCTCCACCGACAGCCTCACCGACCCGACCCAATCTGAACATTCATTCATAAAGTTCAACACAGCCTGCCTGACAAGCCCGACGGCCGAGGGGCAGACAGTAATCCGCACAGTCACCGGGGCTTCCGGCAGCGTGTGCAGACATCCACGCAGGACCGATTTCGAGTTCAAAACCTTGGAGTTCAAGGCTTTGCCCGGTGTCGTTCTAATGAAGTGTTCCCTGCCTACACTGCGGAAGCTGCGTCTATAGCGGCCGGTTTCCATAATCAAAACGAGGAAAGTTTCCCTCATCCATACAGCATCCAGAGACTGTCCGAAACGAACAGCCTCCATTAATCAGGTATAATAAAAACAGAAAACAAAATGGAAACCGTAAATATCAAAAAAACAAGGTCCGCCAAGGACATCATCATCACACTCATATTCCTTGCCGCAGGCATCGGACTGCTCTTCTGCTCAGACTCGATGTTCATCCTCGGATGCACTCTCATAGCGTTCGCCGTGATCCTCTTCCTCGCGATGAAATCCTCCTACATCATCGAGGGTAAGGAAGGCTCGTTCAAACGCAAGACCGCCAACTACCCGAAAACCAAGAAGGAAGAGCTTGTCTCCTTCCTTGAGGGCAAGTCCGACAAGGTTGTCCCTGAAGCCCCGGGGGGACTTCTGATGTACATTTACTATCGCTGTGACAAATCCGCCGGATTCGCCCAGATCAATGATTTCGACCAATACGAGTACAAGCCGATCACCGAGATGCTCCCGCTCAACGCCGGGCAGGTGAAGGCACTGGTCTAAAATAAAAACTCCGGCTTCGGGAAGGCGGGCGACTGATGTTCGACAGAATGTCGTCGGGCCTGTGAGCGTAAGATTCCGAAGCCGGGGCTTTATTAAGCTGAATATTATCTGTCCTCTATGGCTTTCATCGCCATAGTGAAGGAATTGTTCTCGATGAGGAACCGGAGAAACTCTTTCGTCGCGTTTTTGCAATAGCTGCCTTTGAGAATATGAAATGATCCTTCCATTTCCGAGTGGGGATGGTCGAGTTCTATGGCGACAAAATCCTTGTTTCCCCTGACGGTAGCCTCCGAAAGCAGCGTCACGAGATTGGTTCTGGACACCATATCCAGAAGCACATTCAAATCATTTATCTCTAACCTTACATCATACTTGAAATTCTGTCCGTACAGAAGACTGTCGAACGCGTTCCTTGCCTGCAATCCGTTTGCGGGCAGGGCGAGCGGCAGTCTTTCCAGTTCCGCAAGGCGGATCTTCTTCATCTGAGCCACAGGGTTATCCTTGCCGGCGATTACGCAAAGCTTGCTGTTGAACAAGATGTGCGAGTCGATGTCCTCGTAGCTTTCCAACGGCTTGTAGGACAGCGCCACATCAAGTTGCCCGTGCTCAAGCATCTCCATCAGGTTCTCCATTGACCGGCAATAGACTTTCAGTTTGATTCCCGGGTACTTCTTCATAAAATCCCGGACAGTGTCCGCCAGCAGCGGGCAGAACGTGTAGGTAGCGCCCACATTCAATGTACCGATATTCAGTTCCTTCACGTCTTTCATCCTCTCCGCGCTCGCGTCCACATCCTTGAGCACCTGCTTGGCGTACGGGAGGTACTGCTCCCCGTAATCGCTCAGGGCGACGTGCCTTGAGTCACGGACAAGAAGTTCCACCCCAAGTTCATCCTCAAGCTGCTTTATCTGCTGGGACAGAGTGCTTTGGGAGATGAACAAAGCCTTTGAGGCCTCGGAGAAGCTGCACAATTGCGCGACTTTGACGAAATAACGTAGTTGTCTGAATTCCATTACTTTGTGACCTTAAACGAAAAATTCTGAAAAAGCAGGATCGGGAGCAAGGCTCCGACCACCATCGCGATGATGGTCACCATACAAGTCATCCAATTGAACCTCAACAGGTACAAGTAGTGCATAAACGTAGGTTCTGAATATGAGCCCAGACAATGAAGCAAAGACTGGATCGTCCGGTAGGCGTACATTCCCGGAACCATCGGCAGCAGAGCCGGAAACGATATGCATTCGGCCGGAGTCTTTATCATCTTGGCCGCCGGCAAAGCCAGGAAGCCGATGACAAGAGCGCCAAGCATACTGCCTGAAGCCAACTGGAAACCGCATATATTCATCAACACATATCTGGTCATATGTCCTGCCGCGGCGATCGAGGCGCACAAAGGGAATACCCTCGGTGACGGATTGCTGATGCTTGAAAACCCTATCGCCGCTATTGCGGCAAAGATACCGTCTTTTATGATAAGAAAAAAAAGTTCCATTACAGAAATTGAATATTCAAAAGCCCGAAAGCGATGCAGAGTCCCAGTGACAGGCAGACCGTGATGATCACAGCGTGCAGGAAGCGGCTGATGCAGCAGATGTAATGGCCATAGATAAGGTCACAGACAGCGTTGCAGAACGGGATTCCAGGGACGAAATAAAGAACACTTGTGGCAAGGGCGATCTCCGGGGTCTTTCCCCAGCCGAAGACAAAGCCCGAGCAGGCTATCACAGCCGAGAGACAGGCGGCGAGGACGATGACTATCCTGAAATCAACGCCTTTGGCAGGTAGTTTCTGTTTGAGGAAGAATCCGTCGATCGTGGCGATGAACACAATCAGCATCGAG
>CAVCRL010000134.1:0-7409 GCA_963604455.1 Lachnospiraceae bacterium
CACACAAAGTGGCACGAGGGCACTCCTGCAGGGCTTACCCAGCCTGGCTACACCGAGAAGTGGAAAGAGGCTGTGGTGAAGGATCACGGGGATGTGATCAGGGAAAGGTAAAAAAGATATTCACGAATTATGCGGAGACTGTTTCTGATAATGATTCTGCTGCTGTCCTGCGCGGTTTCCTTCGCTCAGACCTACACCGTTTCCGGTACGGTCCTGAACAAGAAGACCAAGGCGCCGGTGGAATTCGCGACCGTGGTGGCCGTGGAATGCGAGCAATGGTCCGTCGCCGATGACAAGGGACGGTTCACCCTCAAGAACATCCCCGCAGGCAAGAACACGCTCAGCGTCTCCTGCCTTGGTTTTGTCACAGACACCAAGACCGTCATAATCAGCAAGGATCTGACCGGCTACCGGGCTTTCCTCAGCGAGGACAACCTTACCCTTGAGGGGGTTGTCGTGACCGCGAAGGAGAACGAGAACAGTGCCACGACCAGCCGCACGATGGACAGGACAGCGCTCGACCACGTCCAGATGGTCAGCCTTGCGGACATAGGCGGACTCTTGCCGGGAGGCGCGACGGCCAATCCAAGCCTGCTCTCCGCCCAAAGGTTCAACATCAGGGCCGGAGGAAGCACCGAGGCTGGAAACGCATCGTTCGGAACGGCCGTGGAGGTTGATGGCGTGAGACTCTCCAACAACGCCAGCTTCTCTGGAGCCAACGGAGTGGCGGTCAACAACATAGCCTCAAGCAACGTGGAATCTGTCGAGGTGATCTCAGGAGTGCCGTCCGTTGAGTATGGCGATGTCGGGGCGGGAATAGTCAAGGTCAACACCAAGAAGGGCATCGCCCCTTACACGGTGACGATGACGACCAACCCTAAGACGAAGCAGTTTTCCGTCAGCAAAGGCTTCGGCCTGGGACAGACAAAGCGAGGGAACTCGGCCGGAGTGCTGAACGCCAGCGCCGAATATACATATTCAGTGGACGACAGCCGCTCCCCTTACACATCCTACGACAGGAAGCAGCTCTCACTGATCTACTCCAACCTTTTCAATTCGGGAATATTCAGTGACGCTCCGCTGAGGTTCTCCGCCGGATTCTCCGGCAACATCGGAGGGACCGACTCGAAGGCTGACCCGGATCTTTTGACAGGCACCTACGAGAAGCAGAAGGACAACACCCTCAGGGCAAATGTCGAGATGAACTGGCTGCTGAGCAAGCCGTGGATCACCAATCTGGAGTTCAAAGGCTCGGTTGTCCGGTCGGACAGGCTCAGCGAGACAAAAAACAGGTATTCCAGCGCTGCCGGAACCGTGTCACTGCACGGCAAGGAGGAAGGCTACTATGTGGCCGAGGACTATTCCTCGAATCCTGACGCGGCGGCGATTATGATCTCTCCCGGCTACTGGTACAACACGATGCTTCTGGACGACAAGCCGTTCTCCTACAAGCTGACTCTCAAGAGCAACTGGGCGAGGAAGTTCGGTTCCGTCAACAACAAGCTCAAGCTGGGGGCGGACTGGAACGCCGACGCGAATTTCGGAAAGGGGCAATATTCCGAAGACCTCAGCAACGCTCCTTCGTACAGGACCTACGACTACAGCGAGATCCCGTTTATGAACAATCTCGCACTGTTCGCTGAGGACAACATCTCCATCCCGGTCGGCAAGGAATCGCACCTGAATCTGATCGCCGGGCTAAGGGCCGAGAACACGTTCATCAATGGCTCTGAATATGGCACCGTCACAAGCCTGTCACCGAGGTTCAACGCTAAATATTCAGTGTTCTCCGCCAAGGGACGCAGGGACAGGTTTGTCCGCGGCCTCGCGTTCAGGGCAAGCTGGGGCGTGGCTGTGAAGCAGCCGTCATTCTCGATCCTCTACCCGCAGCCAAGCTACAGGGACCTCGTGGTGTTCAACCCACCTACGGCGAGCGACGGCAAGGCCTACTACGCCTATTATGTGATGCCGACAACCGTTGAATATAACCCCGACCTTGTCTGGCAAAGGAACCATCAGGGCGAGCTCGGAATGGAAATAAACCTTGCGGGCACAAGAATATCCCTGGCCGGATTCTGGAACAGGACCGTCAAGGCGTTCACGACCAACAATGCCTACGATCCGTTCTCCTACAACTACACGGACCAGAAAGCGCTTGAGTCCTGTACGATTCCCGTGGATGACAGAATCTACAGTGTTGACCAGAAGACCGGAGTCGTGACAGTCACTGACAAGACCGGCTCGATTCCGGCGCAGACAATCAGCGGAGTCATCAGAGAGTCTCTCGTCAGCAGGACATACGCCGCCAACAGCGGGACTCCGGTCAACCGCTACGGCCTTGAGTGGGTAATTGATTTCAAGAGGATCAACCCGATCAACACTGAGATCCGCCTGGACGGGAACTACTACGCCTACAGGACTATCAACCAAGACCTTCTGGCATATTCACCATACTCGCAAAGGATGGTTGACAACACTCCTTACAAGTACATTGGGTGGTACGTCGGCGGCAACGGGACCAGCAACGGCAGCGAATCCAGAACGCTGAGGATGAACCTCAACGTCACCACGCATATTCCTCGGGTCAGGATGATCGTCTCGATGAAGCTGGAAGGGACTCTGCTTAGATATTCAAGGAATCTCAGCGAAACCGAAGGAGGCACAAGGACTTACGCCGTCGATGACAATTCCTCGTATGTGCCGGGCTCCGATCCGTCCTTTATGGACAGAAGGGTGATCGCAGTCACCTATCCGGAATATTATTCCAGCTACTGGGATCCTACTCCGAAGCCGTTCCTTCAGGATTTCCTGTGGGCAAGGGAAAACGACAAGGATCTGTACAACAATCTGTGCAGCCTTGTGTCAAGGACCGCCTTCACGTACAATTACCAAAAGGATTACATCACGCCTTACTTCTCGGCGAACTTCAGCGTGACGAAGGAGATCGGGGACATCGCCTCCATCTCATTCTACGCCAACAATTTCTTCAGGAATCTGGGGCAGGTCTATTCCACGAAGACGCGGCAGTATTACTCTCTGACAGGGAGCGGTTATGTTCCGAAATTCTACTATGGTCTTACATTAAGGTTAAAGTTTTAAACAATAAATTTCAAAGGCAATGAAAAGATTCATTTACATTCTTCTCGCGGCGGCCGCGGCATTCACGGCCTGCAAGAAAGACGAGAGCGCGAAGATCAACGATGTCACAGTCCAGGTGCTGATCGACAACGAGCCAGTGACGGACGCTGTCGAGGTTACCGTCACAGAAAAGTCCACCTCCACGGCCTACAAGGCGACGACCGTAGGCGGGACAGCGACGTTCCAACTTGTGGCCGGAATCTATGAGGCGACAGCAACCCTCTACAAGGAGTCCAGCATCTACAACGGCACAAACTCAGCCGTGACTGTTGTTGACGGAGGAGCCAACAGCTTCACCCTCAACCTTACAGCCTCAACGACCAGCCAGGTCATCATCAAGGAGCTGTACGTAGGAGGTTGTATGGACAATGAAGGAGCTAAAGAATACAAGTACGGCAAGTATGTGATACTTTATAACAACTCCCCTGTTGAGGCTGATGCAAGTAAATATACACTTGCAATGAGTAATCCTGGTAATGCTCACGCTACAAACAACTTCCTAAAAGACGGAATACTCTCGTATTCTGACTACATTCCTGCGTGGAACGCAGTGTGGTGGTTCCAAAAAGATGTTAAAATCGCGCCATACTCACAAATCGTAATATCCATCACTGGTGCCATCGATCACACGAAGACTTACACGAACTCTGTAGATCTAAGTAACGCCGACTATGTACTCTATGATCCTGAAGTTTTCAACCACCCTCAATATTACCCTGCTCCATCCAGTTCTATAAATCCTGACAACTATCTTAAAACATATTGTTATGGTCTGGGGACAGGTTGGGCTCTGTCTGAAAACTCGCCTGCATTTTTTGTGTTCTGCCCAGAAGGGACAAGTGCCAAAGACTTCGTGACAAACACTGACAATATTATAAGCCCAACTGGCAAGCCAGCCTTCAATTGTGCGAAAATTCCTATCAGTTGGATAAAGGATGGTGTTGAGGTATTCGATAACACACAGATTCAGAAGTCCCACAAGAGGCTTCTTGACAGTGTGGATGCAGGTTATGTCGAATTCACGCATTATATGGGTTATTCCATCTACCGTAATGTTGACAAAGAGGCCACCGAGGCTCTCGCCGAGAACGAAGGCAAGCTGGTTTACAACTATGCCGGTGGTACCGCTGACGTAGAGGGCGGCTCGACCGATCCTTCCGGAATCGACGCCGAGGCATCCATCGCAAACGGAGCCCACATCGTCTATAAGGACACCAACAACTCCAGGAACGACTTCCACCAGAGGAAGGTCGCCTCAATCAAGAAATAAATATGGGTTCAAGAATCCTGTCGTTTATAGGACTGTTCATCCTCTCCGCTTTTCCGGCCTGGTCCCAGACTGGAGAGTGGAAGGATGAATATTCCCGTTTCACAGACCTTACCCCTTGGGTGCGGTCTTCCAATCCTGCCGGAATAGCTACCCTGCCGGTGGACAAGACCTCAACCGTCAGGGCAAGCCTTGAGAAAAAGAACGGAGGATTGATGGACCTGCACGAAAGCCGTGACTGCTTCAGGCCAAGCCTCGACGCGGCTTCATTTATGAAAATCTCCGACCGGATCACGTTCTACGGCCGGATGAACTACAGTTATTTCAAGGGCAGGGATATGGGTGGCCAGATCCTGATGGACCCTTACTACAACCCAGTCAATTTCCTCGAAAGCGTGGACACCACGACCGGGACTAAGACCTTGGAGGAATATACCCTTGAAGGCGCGATGGCATATTCATTGAATGACAGGCTCACGCTCGCGGGCAAGGTCAGCTACCAGAGCGCGGACTACGCCAAGCGCAAGGATCCAAGGTCGTACAACCAGTGGATGGATCTGGACGCGTCCCTCGGGGCGAGATATTCATTGGCGGACGGGAAAACAGCCTTCGGCGTCAGCCTGAACTATGTCAAGACGATCGAGACGGTGGCGGAGAAGCTTTTCGGCACGATCGACAGGCAGTATTACTGCTTTGTCGATTACGGCGGCAGCTTCGGCAAGGTCGAGGTCATCGACGGGGACAACGGCTATCTTTCCGTCACCAACGAGCGTCCAATGTTCAACCAGTTCTTCGGGGGAAGCGCGCAGGCCGGATTCAAGGTCGGCGGCGTGGACGCTTTTCTGGATCTGGGAGCGGCCTACCGCAAAGGCTATTTCGGAAAGAAGGCCAGCGGCTCGGTACGGTTCTGCGATTTCGACGGGATGAGGTACAATCTGAACGCCAGGATCTCGTTCAAGACCGGGAATCTGCTCAACAGGATCGACGGAAACTGGAATATGATGACTTCCCTCAACAAGGAAAATTCCTACAGGGTCTCCACCCAGCCGGGACAGAATCCGGAGATCCAGTACTTCGGAAGCCAGGAAGTCGGGGACAAGACCGTCGGGCGCATCAACGCAAGGTACACTATTGAGAGGCAAGACGATGGCTATGCTGGCATATTCATTCCATCTCCTTGGGCGGTGTCGGTCGGCTTTGACAGGTTCTTTTTGGACCAGACAGCCACTTCCTATCCTTTCTACAGGAAGCAGAGGTTGGCACAGAACACCGTCAGCGCGGTGGCTGTCAAGAACTTCCGGATACGGAGCGATTTCCTGTCACTCACTCTCGGAGCGGATTACTCATTCGCCGGGGACAACCTTAAAAACGAGGACGGGCAATATTCATCAGCCACGGGAAACCCTCGCTCCAATGAAACCTACCTGAACAGAAACTTTGAATATTTCGACGCCTCCTCGGTAGGGGGCGAAGCCTCGGTACGCTACACTCTGGTCAAAAAGACTCAGAAGCGGCGTTATTCGGTGTTTATGGATCTGACAGACAGCTACCGCCGTCTGACCTCGGATCCGGAATATCTCACCGGGAACTATAGAAACACAATCATATTCACAATAGGATGCAATTTTTAAGATCTCTTTTCATCGCGTCGGCCGCGTTGGCGTTGAGTGCTTTCAGCCTGACCGCACAGAATCTGCCTTCAGACGGACAGATCAGGACAGGGAAACTTGACAACGGACTGACTTACTATGTCAGACACAGCGCGAATCCTGCCGGGGTGGCGGATTTCTACATCGTGCACAATGTCGGAGCGCTTCAGGAGGATGACAACCAGAACGGCCTCGCGCATTTTCTGGAACATATGGCGTTCAACGGAATAAAGCATTATCCTGGGAAGGAGATGCTGGAGTTCCTCGGTAAGAACGGAGTCCGCTTCGGGGCTAACGTGAACGCTTTCACCTCCAGGAACGAGACCTGCTACCACATTGACGGGGCGCCTGTCGCCAGGGAATCGTTCGTGGATTCCGTACTGCTGATCCTGCACGACTGGTCAGGCGACATTCTCTGCGAGCAGGATGAGCTCGACAATGAGAGAGGAGTCATCCGTGAGGAATGGAGACGTGGATTCGACTCACGCCGTACCCTGTTCACCGCACAGACCAACCTTGTCTATCAGGGGGCGAAACAGACAAAGAGAACCGTTCTCGGATCACTTGACGTGATCAACAATTTCAAGAGGGAGGAGATCCTGGACTTCTACCACAAATGGTACCGTCCTGATCTCCAGGCGATAATAGTGGTCGGAGACATTGACGCGGCTCAAATGGAGAACAAGATCCGCAGCCGGTTCTCCGACATTCCCAAGGCCGTGAACCCGACTCCGAAGGAGGTTTATCTCGCACCAGAGGCTGACGGGCCGATCTTCGAGAACCTGATTGACTCCACACTGAGCTTCACCGCCCTTAAAGTCTTCTACAGAATGCCTTATCCGGCCCGTGAGGTACGAAGCACAGAGGCGTTCTACAAGGATCTCTACATCCGTGACATTCTGGCCAACATCATGTCTGAAAGGATGAAGGAACAGGTGCGTTCAGGAAAGGCCAACGCCAAGTCAGCGGTGATGGTGAACTATGCCGAGTCCAGCGACTACTATGTCGATCTCTACACGATTCTTGGCAAAAAGGACGGCAATCTGCTGGATCTCATCGACTTCTACGCCGGAAACGAGAAATCGATGATTGAATATGGTGTCTCGGAAGACGAGATTGAGGCCGCGAAGATGCTGGTCGGGAAACGCTACCATCTCGACAGGCCGGTGAAGGCCGAGTCCCTGCGCAACGAGGACTTTGTGGGAGTCTGCCACAACAATTTCGTCAGTGGAGCCGCTCTCACGGATCCTGCTACGCTGCACGGAATCCAGAACAGAATCCTCAAGAACATCTCTATGGAGGATGTCAAGCCTTACATCGCCAAAGTCTTCTCCGAGAGCGACAAGATATATTCC
>CAVCRL010000135.1:0-7383 GCA_963604455.1 Lachnospiraceae bacterium
GAAGCCTTACTACTATCAGGTCTATCTCGCTGAGCACGATGTGGTTGCCGAACTCGCCCCTACCGAAAGGGCGGCTGCGTTCAGACTCACCTACCCTGAAAAAGAGATGTCCTACCTCGTGGTCGATGCCTACAGCGGCGGTAATGCCGAGGTCCTGAGTGACAGGAATATGATCGTGGGCTATTCGACCGCGAACCACGGCGGCGTGACCGAGAACTTCAGGAATTGGTTCGTGGTGGTTTCCGACACCCCGTTTGAGACACAGACCGTTGACGGACACATCGCTATGGTCGGGTTCAAGACGGCGAAAGGTCAGAAGGTCAACCTCAAGGTCGCGTCCTCATTCATCAGCCGGGAGCAAGCGGAACTGAACCTCAACGAACTGTCCGGCAGGTCATTCGATGAGATCGCCGAGGCCGGACGAGCGAGATGGAACGAGGTTCTGGGCCGCATCGCAGTGGAGGATGACAACCTCGACAATCTTCGCACATTCTATTCCTGCCTTTACAGGTCGGTCCTGTTCCCTCGTGACCTGTCCGAGATCAATGCCGACGGCGAAAGGGTTCATTACAGCCCTTATGACGGTGCCGTCCACAAGGGCTATCTGTTCGGCGACACCGGTTTCTGGGACACATTCAGATGCCTTTTCCCGCTGCTGAACCTTGTCTATCCAGACGAGAATGTGAAGATGCAGGAAGGGCTGGTCAACACTTGGAAGGAGAGCGGATTCCTGCCGGAGTGGTCAAGTCCGGGGCACAGGGGATGTATGGTCGGAAACAACTCAGCGTCAATCGTGGCCGATGCCTGGCTCAAGGGGCTGCGCGGTTACGATGCGGAAGAGCTCTGGAAGGCCGTCACCCACGGGGCTCATTCCGTTCACCCCGAGGTAAGTTCCACCGGCCGCCTTGGCTGGGAATATTACGACAGCCTCGGCTATGTCCCTTGCAATGTCGGCATCAACGAGAACGCCGCCAGGACTCTTGAATATTCCTACGACGATTGGTGCATCTACCAGTTCGGCAAGGCTTTGGGCCGCGGCGAGGAAGAGCTTGCGCCTTACGCAAAGGCCGCTTTCAATTACAGGAATCTCTACGATCCGGAGTACAAGCTGATGGTCGGAAAGAACCTCGATGGCTCGTTCGAGAGGCCGTTCAGCCCTCTGAAATGGGGAGGCAACTTCACTGAGGGCAACAGCCTGCACTACACCTGGTCAGTGTTCCACGACCCTCAGGGCCTGATTGACCTTATGGGCGGGGACGACGTGTTCGCAAGTATGCTCGACAGCATATTCACAATCCCTCCAATCTTCGACGACAGCTACTACGGCTTCCCTATTCACGAAATCAGGGAAATGCAGGTTATGAATATGGGGAATTACGCCCACGGCAACCAGCCGATCCAGCACATGCTCTACCTCTACGACTGGTGCGGCCAGCCTTGGAAGGCGCAGCAGCGGATCCGCGAGGTGATGGACAAGTTCTACAACTCCAACTTCGACGGCTACTGCGGCGACGAGGACAACGGCCAGACATCCGCCTGGTACGTATTCTCCGCCCTCGGATTCTATCCGGTCTGCCCTGGGGCCAATGAATATGCGATCGGCACACCTTTGTTCAAGAAGGCTGTGATCAGCCGCCCGGACGGGAAGGCCATCACTCTGGAAGCCCCTGATAATTCGAAGGATAACTTCTACATCAAAGGTGTGAGAATCAACGGCAAGGATTGGAGCCGGAACTATTTCCGCTATGAAGACCTTGCCAGTGGTGCGAAAATTGTGTATCTTGTGGGGTCCGAACCTGACACGGTAAGAGGAACCGCGAAGGAGGACAGACCATATTCATACACTAATGAAAAATAAAGCAATGAAACGCACACTACTTCTGGCTTCGGCCATCTTTATGCTCGGCGGCGCTGTAGCACAAGGCAAGACCGCTGTGGTTCGACAGGGCTCACCAACCATCGAAGCGCCCGTCTCCAACAGCACCAAGGCCTACGAGTCGCAGCGTCCGGCTCCCGAGAAGCGTCTTTTCCGCTCCGAGGCCGTCGAGAACAAGATCACCCAGATGCAAGGCATCCTGAAGAACCCGCGCCTCGCCTGGATGTTCGCCAACTGCTACCCGAACACCCTTGACACCACCGTGCACTTCGGCAAGGACGAGGACGGCAACTTCAAGACGTTCGTTTACACCGGCGACATCCACGCGATGTGGCTCCGTGACTCCGGAGCGCAGGTCTGGCCATACATCCAGCTGGCCAATCAGGATGAGCATCTTAAGAATATGCTCGCCGGCGTGATCAACTGCCAGTTCTCGCTGATCTGCCTGGATCCGTATGCCAACGCCTTCAACGAAGGCCCTACCGGCAGCGAATGGGAGTCAGACCTCACGGATATGAATCCTTACGACCACGAGCGCAAATGGGAGATCGACTCACACTGCTACCCGATCCGCCTCGCCTACCAGTATTGGAAAGTAACCAGTGACGATTCCGTTTTCGGTGAGACTTGGCTGAATTCCATCCAGGCCACCCTCAAGACCTTCAAGGAGCAGCAGCGCAAGGATGGCCCGGGACCTTACAGGTTCGCCAGAAAGACCGACCGCCAGTTCGACACCAAGTCCAACGATGGCCGCGGCAACCCGGTCAAGCCGGTAGGCCTCATAGCATCGGCTTTCCGTCCATCCGACGACGCCACGATGTTCGAGTTCTTGGTTCCGTCCAACTTCTTCGCTGTCACCTCTTTGCGCAAGGCCGCCGAGATCCTTACCGAGGTGAACCACAACAAGAAACTCGCAAAGGAATGCCTCGACCTTGCCGCCGAAGTGGAGAAAGCTCTTTATGAATATGCCGTCGTGAACCACCCGAAATACGGTAAGATCTTCGCCTTTGAGGTGGATGGTTTCGGCAACCAGCTGATGATGGACGACGCCAACGTGCCGAGCCTTCTGGCGATGGCCTATCTCGGAGACATTGACATCAACGATCCGATCTACCAGAACACCCGCAGGTTCGTCTGGAGCGAGGACAATCCGTATTTCTTCAAAGGCAAGGCCGGCGAGGGAATCGGTGGTCCGCACATCGGCTACGACTACATCTGGCCAATGAGCATAATGATGAAGGCCTTCACGTCCCAGGACGACAAGGAGATCAAATGGTGCGTCGAGACCCTGATGAAGACCGACGCCGGCACCGGCTTTATGCACGAGTCCTTCTATAAGGATGATGCGAGCAAGTTCACCCGCGCCTGGTTCGCCTGGCAGAACACCCTCTTCGGTGAGCTCATAATCCACCTCACCGACACCGGTAAGCTCGACCTCCTCAACTCCATCAAGATCAAGTAAAGAATTCCCCACGCTCACTGACCTCACCCGTGACGGGATCAATTCAAAGCATTATCGCCCCCGTCACCGTGAAACATAACCACAACGGGAGCATTCTGTTGTCAGAATGCTCCCGTTGTTTATTTCGGGAAATCCACTTATACACAGTCAAGATTTTCACAACGATGCGACTTGCTCATTGGAGAGTTTATATTGGTCGGTCTCTTCCGCAGGCTCAGTGACCGTGGCGAGTATATAACTTAGAGTCAAAGCGTTAAAACTTTACCCATAGTTAACCAAGACAAAAATAAGCCTTCTCACTAATATTCAATCAGTTAAATACTACAATCAATTTACATCCTTACTCGGATGCCCTACGGAATCTGGCGAGTCGCTCTTGGATGATCCTCTGGTAATAGCGTTTCATCTTGTCATTCAGGAAACTGAGATGGATTAGGGTTTCTGCGGATTCCGGCAGCCGCATATATCGGTCAAGTATTCTGCTGACTCGAGACTTCTTTAAGCCGATGCGTTCTCCGAATCTCTCGAAATCAAGCCGACAGGGATGACCGGTATTCTCATAGATATCACTCCTCACGATATTCGGAGAAAGGCCTCCATCAAGTCCAAAGTCATCACCATTCACGTGAATACTGGTGTTAAGCAGGTCATAAGCCGGAGCAAGGCGATAGTCCTGCCCCTGTCTTATCAGAGAAAAGTTCTTCAGATGATCATCTCCGTTGGCATAGATGTAATTGAACACCACAAGGTCAAAGAAACGTTCCATATCAACCATCCACGCAGGAACATATTTCCTGATCGCATCAGCGATATCCTCATAGCAGCCATTATATTTGAACTCTTTACCGTTCTCCTGTTCATTCTTTCCGATTACGGAAGCAAAATCCTCCATAGGTGATTTCGTGCCGTCCGGATGAATATCAAAACGTTTGGTGATGTAAACCATCTGGCCGTTCTCCGTGAAACAAAGCCCATTCGCGGCAGTTGATATTCCGTACACCTGAGAAGCGATCTGCATTGTCAGATGTTCATTGGCTGGTATTTGCTTTCTGGCCCGAAGAGTCTGATCCCAAGGCGCTGGCTTAAGAATATATGTCGAGCGCTCGCCGTCACGGGATATTCTTATTGTACCGTTCTCTATGATCGCGGGGAATTTTTCCTGCACTCCGGAAACGGATATCCTGCGCATCGCGGCCGCCACATCTCCCATATTCCTGAATTCATTAATATTGAAATCAAGGATGTGGCTGACCTTCAATCCACCGAAGAGCGTCTTGATGGATTTTGGGCTATAGGTATCATATCCTTCGGCAAGGCTTGAAGGGCAATTGTGAATATTCATCATAAGGTAATAGGTTTAACATTGACAGCACCGATAAAGTCCTTTCCGGCCATAGCGGCAAGCAAACCGAAATAATCGTTCTCATCTATCCTTAGCAACCGACATATTATCTTCCGATTGGCTCCCTCCGGGAGCATATTAGCGAATACAGGAAATAGAATATCCGATTCGAAAGTCTCCCTCAGTTTCGGCATCGTGACTGATATTGCAGGACCATCCGAAGCCAAGTAGTTCTCATCGTAACGGAATATATATCCACTCCCTGTATGCCGTTCAACCAGCACACCGGCCTTTCGGTCGTTCATATATACCTCCAATTGTCTCATCACTTATTTCAAACTGTCTGACGTACCTTGAAGAGGATCTCCATCCCCAGCACATCAAGGATTCTGGAGATGGTGGACAAGGAAGGATTGCCTTTCCCTCTTTCTATGTCCTTGATGGTTGCCAAACCGACACCAGCCATCTCCGCAAGATCCCGCTGAGAAATGGCAAGGGTCTTCCGACGAAATTTTATTTCTTCTCCGCAGCCCATAAGTCTAATAAATCATACTTTAAGGCCAAAAATAGAGAAAAAACTTTAAACCAACAAGAGAAAGTACGATTTATCATACTTTTAAGCGGCCGCACTAAATTTCAGACTTCTTTGTGCAGCAGTACTGGGAGAGGACGATGCCGAGGACGGCGATGGCTACTCCGGCCCATTGGAGGAGGGAGAGGTGCTCGCGGCCGATGACTTCGGCGACGAGGGCGGTGGCTACGCACATCATTGCGAGGAATACGCTGGATTTACCTACGCCTAACTTCTTGATTGTCATCGCCCAGAGGGAGAAGGCGAGGCTGGAGCAGAGGACCGCGAGGCAGAGGATCGGCTCAAGGACTTCCCAGGAGACGAGTTTCGCGTCGAAATTCTCGATGCCTTTCGTCAAGAAGAACGGCAGGAAGTACACGGTTCCGATCAGGAACTGGTACATCACGATGACCTGAGGCTTGTAGCCGTCGGCGAGAAGTTTCGTCAATGAGGCGTGGCCGACCTCTGAGAAGACGGCTATCATCAAGAGTACGACTCCGAGGATGAAATTCTGCGGCACACCTTCATCTCCTCCTTGCTTGAGAAGGACCAGACAGATGCCGGCCAGTGTCACGGCGATTCCGAAGCCGTTCAGAATCGAGATCCTCTCTTTGAAGAACAGGGCTCCGGCTCCTACGGAGAAGATCGGAACAGAGGCGATGATCATCGCGCTGATGGTCGGCGAGCCGGTCTCTTTGATGCCGTAAGTCTCGCAGAAGAAATAGATAAGTGGCTCAAAGAGAGCGAGCAGCAAAAATTTCCAGATATCCTTGCGGGCTATCGGACGGAAGTTCTTTGTTAGGATGTTGAAGAGAAGAAGTATGATTCCGGCGACAAAAATCCTTAAGGGGACGAAATATGAAATCGGGACTCCGAGGGCGATTAGTCGGTCGCTCCAGATGTAGGACATTCCCCAAAGCACAATGGCCAATACGGACAGCAGATAAACTACCGCCTTGTTGTCACATATACTTCTTGTCGCGCTCATAATATAATACGGAATATGAGTAGTCTGTTAGTTATACTTACATTTCTACAAAGATAATCAAATTTCTCTTTTGAAAAGAAATAATATTCAAATATTCACTAACATTTCGACACATTGTTTTATTTTTAACGATAGTTACTCCTGTTCAGTGAAATGCCGCCACGAACCCTCCGCGCTTCGCGCTCCGTCCCTCCCAGCCTTTGGCTGGGCCCCTCCCGCTTATAGCCGCGGGTGGCTAAGGTTCGTGGTGGCACATCACTGAACTATGAGGTGCTTCGATGCTTTGACAGGCTCAACGACCGCATAATCAGCGGACTAAGTTATTCACTTGGGCACTTCGACAGGCTCAGCGACCGAACGTTTTACTTTCCGGTCAAAAGACGGAGGGAGATGCGCTTGCGGTCAAGATCGACATCTAGGACACTGACGTTGACCTTTTGGTGGAGTTTGACCTTTTGGCCACGCATCTGGGAGACGTGGATGAGGCCGTTCTCGTGGACGCCAATGTCAACAAAGGCTCCGAAAGCGGTCACGTTCGTGACGATTCCCGGCAGTTCCATACCAGGTTTTAGGTCATCTATCTCGTGGATGTCCTCTGCGAAACTGAACTCCTGGGCGCTCTGGCGAGGGTCACGGCCAGGCTTGGCCAATTCCTTAAGGATATCATTGATCGTTGGAAGGCCGAACTCTCCCTCAACGTAGGCCGACGGATCGATCTTCCCTATCAACTCCTCATTTCCGACCAGCTCCTTGGTGCTGACTCCGAGGTCAGAAGCCATCCTGTCAACGATGTGGTAGCACTCGGGGTGCACGGCGGAGTTGTCGAGCGGATTCTCGGCGTTCTGGATGCGAAGGAAGCCCGCACACTGCTCGAAAGCCTTCGGACCGAGTTTCGGAACCTTACGGAGTTGGGTTCTGGACGAGAAACCCTTGATCGAAGAGCGGTACTCCACGATGTTCGACGCCAGAGCCGGACCGATGCCCGAGACATAACTCAACAGGTAAGGGCTGGCGGTGTTGAGATTCACACCGACGCTGTTTACGCAGATGACCACGGTGTTGTCTAGTTTCTCGCGAAGCAGATTCTGATCCACATCGTGCTGGTACTGCCCCACACCCAATGACTTAGGGTCGATCTTGACGA
>CAVCRL010000136.1:0-7379 GCA_963604455.1 Lachnospiraceae bacterium
CGTTGACGATGTAGTCCTGAGCCTTGACAGGTCCGAGGATGTTGAGGATGTCGGTCGGGGAGATGCCACCGTCTGAAAGCCTTGTGCCGGCCTTCACGTAGTCGTTCTCCTGAACAAGGATCTGCTTGGTAAGAGGCACGAGATAGTGCTTCTCGATTCCGGACTTGTTCTTGACAATGATCTCACGGTTACCTCTCTTGACCTTGCCCATAAGCACCTCTCCATTGATCTCGGCGAGGATAGCAGGGGATGAAGGAGTTCTGGCCTCGAAGAGCTCGGTGACTCTCGGAAGACCTCCTGTGATATCGCTTGACTTACCGATCGCGCGAGGGATCTTGATGATGATGTCGCCGACATTGACCTTGTCCCCGTTGTTGGCGATGAGGTGGGCTCCGACAGGAAGGTTATACTGCCTGATCTGGTTGCCCTCGTCGTCAAGGATGAGGATGGACGGGTTCTTTGTCTTGTCCCTGGCCTCGATGATGACCTTGTCCTTGTTGACGGCGAACTCATCGGCAGCCTCCTCACGGAATGTGACACCCTCGATGAGGTTGTCGAACTGAACCTTACCGGCGGTCTCCACAATCGTGATGGCGTTGTATGGATCCCACTCGCAGAGCAGATCACCGTTCTTGATGGTGTCTCCGTCCTTGAAGTACAGTCTTGAGCCGTAAGGCACATCGTAGTGAGAATAGGTTATGCCTGTGTTCTCGTCGATGATGCTGACCTCGGTCATACGGCTGACGACGATGTCCTGAGCCGTTCCGTCCTCGCCGATCTTCTGGATGGTCCTGAGCTCCTCGAAGACGAGCTTGCCATCGTACTTGGCGACGATAGAGGAATCGGCGGCGGTGCTGGACGCCGTACCACCGACGTGGAAGGTACGCAGGGTAAGCTGAGTACCAGGCTCACCGATGGACTGTGCGGCGATGACACCGACAACCTCGCCCTTCTCAACCATTCTGCTGGTCGCAAGATTACGTCCGTAGCACTTCGCGCAGACACCCTTGCGGGACTCACACGTGAGCACTGAACGGATCTCGACCTGCTCGATCGGCAGATGGTCGATCAGATTGGCTGTAGCCTCACGGATCTCCTCGCCGGCCTTGATGATAAGCTCACCGGTGAGAGGGTTGAATATGTCGTGGACGGAAGTACGTCCGAGGATTCTCTCGCCGAGAGACTCGACGATCTCGTCCTTGTTCTTGATGGCGGTGGCGATAAGGCCTCTGAGCGTGCCGCAGTCCTCCTCCGTGATGATCACATCGTGGGAGACATCGACCAGACGACGGGTAAGGTAACCTGCGTCAGCGGTCTTAAGGGCGGTATCGGCAAGACCCTTACGGGCACCGTGCGTGGAGATGAAGTACTCAAGCACCGTCATACCCTCCTTAAGGTTGGAGATGATAGGGTTCTCGATGATCTCCGCTCCAGCCGCTCCTGACTTCTGAGGCTTGGCCATAAGTCCACGCATACCGCAAAGCTGCTTGATCTGCTGGGTTGATCCACGGGCTCCGGAATCCAGCATCATATAAACCGGGTTGAATCCCTGCTGGTCAGCCGAGATCTGCTTCTCGACGATGTTCGTGAGCTTGTTGTCGATCGCTGTCCAAAGGTCGATGACCTTGTTGTAGCGCTCGTTGTTGGTGATGAAGCCCATCGCATAGTTGGTCTTGATGCTCTCTACCTCCTTGTAGCCCTCCTCGATGAGTTTTGACTTCTCGGCAGGGATGATGACATCACCAAGGTTGAATGAGATACCGGCCCTGAACGCCTGATAGTAACCAAGGTTCTTGATGTCGTCAAGGAACTGCGCGGTTCGTGTCACACCTGTGCTCTTGATGACCTCCGTGATGATCTTGCGGAGAGCCTTCTTTCCGAGGGTCTCGTTGACGTAAGGAACCTCATCCGGAACATATTGGTTGACAATGATTCTGCCGGCCGAAGTCTTCTTGATCTCGTAGCCCTTGGAAAGGTCCTGCTTGTCAACAGGCAGCCTGACCCCGATCTCGGCGTGCATATCAATCGCCTGCTCGTTGTAGGCGACGATCACCTCCTCCGGTCCGTAGAAGTTCATCTTCTCACCCTTGGCGCCTGGTCTGATCTTCGTGATGTAGTACAGACCGAGCACCATATCCTGCGAAGGCACTGTGATAGGGGTTCCGTTCGCCGGGTTAAGAATATTCTGGGATCCGAGCATCAGGAGCTGCGCCTCCATAACGGCGGCATTGCCGAGCGGAAGGTGGACGGCCATCTGGTCACCATCGAAGTCGGCGTTGAAGGCCGTACAGGCGAGAGGGTGGAGCTGGATGGCCTTGCCTTCGATCATCCTTGGCTGGAAGGCCTGGATACCAAGTCTGTGGAGGGTAGGGGCACGGTTAAGGAGAACCGGATGTCCCTTCATCACGTTCTCAAGGATGTCCCAGATGACAGGATCCTTTCTGTCCACGATCTTCTTCGCGGACTTCACGGTCTTGACGATTCCCCTTTCGATGAGCTTGCGGATGATGAATGGCTTGTAGAGCTCGGCCGCCATAAACTTAGGCAGACCGCACTCGTGCATATTCAGTTCAGGACCGACGACGATAACCGAACGGGCTGAATAGTCCACACGCTTACCGAGGAGGTTCTGACGGAAACGTCCCTGCTTACCCTTCAGTGAGTCAGAGAGTGATTTCAGAGCCCTGTTGGACTCGCTCTTCACTGCGCTTGACTTCTTGGAGTTGTCGAACAGTGAGTCAACGGCCTCCTGAAGCATACGCTTCTCGTTTCTCAGGATGACCTCCGGAGCCTTGATCTCGATGAGCTTCTTGAGTCGGTTGTTTCTGATGATGACCCTTCTGTAGAGGTCGTTCAGGTCTGTGGTCGCGAAACGTCCTCCGTCAAGCGGAACAAGCGGACGGAGATCCGGCGGGATGACCGGGATCACTTTCATAATCATCCATTCCGGACGGTTGATATTCCTTGACTCAAGGAACCATTTAACCACGCTCAGCCTCTTGAGGTGCTCAGCTTTTCTCTGCTGGGAAGTCTCGCTCAGCATCTTCTGGCGCAGTTCCTTTGAAAGGCTTTCCACGTCAGTCTCCCTGAGAAGGTCGTAGATTCCCTCGGCACCCATCTTGGCGACGAATTTCCTCGGATCGTCGAATGACAGGTTGTCATTCTCAGGAAGCCTTGCGAGAACATCAAGGTACTCGTCCTCGGAGAGAAGATCCATCTTCGCGAGCCCGCTGTCGCCCGGGTTGACCACTACATATTTCTCATAGTAGATCACAGACTCAAGCTTCTTGGCCGGAAGACCGAGAAGGGCGGAAATCTTGTTAGGAGCTGATTTGAAGTACCAGATGTGAGCCACTGGGACCGTAAGGGCGATATGGCCCATCCTTTCCCTGCGGACTTTCTTCTCCGTCACCTCGACACCGCACCTGTCGCAGACGATTCCACGGTAACGGATTCTCTTGTACTTTCCGCAATAGCACTCGTAGTCCTTTGTCGGTCCGAATATCTTTTCGCAGAAGAGTCCGTCCCTTTCCGGTTTGTAGGTTCTGTAGTTGACAGTCTCCGGTTTCAGGACCTCGCCGCAGGATCTCGCCGAGATGTCCTCAGGGGAAGCCAGCGAGATGCTGATCGTCGAGAAGTTGCTCTTTACCTTGTTTTCCTTATTATTGAAAGTAGGCATATTCTTGAATGTCAATATTCTTGAAAATTAATCCAAAGTAACCTTGAGACCAAGTCCTCTGAGCTCGTGAAGCAGAACGTTGAGGGACTCCGGAATGCCTGGTGTCGGCATAGGGTCGCCCTTGACGATCGCCTCGTAAGTCTTTGAACGTCCGGTCACGTCATCTGACTTGACGGTCAGGATCTCCTGAAGGGCGTTGGCAGCGCCGAACGCCTCAAGTGCCCAGACCTCCATCTCTCCGAACCTCTGGCCTCCGAACTGAGCCTTACCGCCGAGAGGCTGCTGGGTGATGAGTGAATATGGTCCGATGGAACGGGCGTGCATCTTGTCGTCAACCATATGACCCAGCTTGATCATATAGATTACTCCGACCGTGGCAGGCTGGTCGAACCAGTCTCCAGTGCCGCCGTCCCTGAGGTGGGTCTTGCCGTATCTTGGAACACCGGCCTTGTCAGTGTAGGCGCAGATCTCGTCAATGGTGGCACCATCGAAGATAGGGGTGCTGAACTTCAGTCCGAGCCTTGCTCCGGCCCATCCGAGAACAGTCTCGTAGATCTGACCGAGGTTCATACGTGAAGGCACACCCAGAGGGTTCAGAACGATGTCCACCGGAGTTCCGTCCTCAAGGAATGGCATATCCTCCTGACGTACGATCTTGGCCACGATACCCTTGTTACCGTGGCGTCCGGCCATCTTGTCACCGACAGTGATCTTCCTCTTCTTGGCGATATAGACCTTGGCGATCTGCATAACACCGTTAGGAAGTTCGTCACCGACCTTTATCTTGTCCATCTGTCTCTTGCACTCGGCCTCGGCCACCTTGTAGGTCAGGCAGTAGTTGTTGATGAGTTCCTGGATGAGCAGGTTGGTGTTCTCATCTGTGGTCCAATTGCTGGAGTTGATGTTCTGGAAGTCAATGGTCTTCAGCTTCTCGACGCTGATATCCTTGCCCTTGGCGATGATCTCGGCATCATAGAGGTCGTAGATTCCGTCGCTCTTCTTGCCCTTCACCAACACAGTCAGACGCTTGAAGAAGTCCGCGTAGAGCTTGGCCGCTTTCTTGTCAAAGTCCTCCTGGATGAGGTCAAGACGGGCCTTCTGGTCGGTCTTCGCCGCCCTTCTGTTGCTTTCCTTGGCGGCCTTGGTGTAAAGCGCTGTCTTTATGACGGTTCCGCTGAGCGAAGGATTGGCCTTCAGCGAGGCGTCCTTCACGTCACCGGCCTTGTCACCGAAGATGGCCTTGAGGAGCTTCTCTTCAGGTGACGGATCGCTCTCTCCCTTAGGAGTGATCTTACCGATCATAATGTCACCCGGCTCGATGTGCGCGCCGATTCTGATGATACCCTGCTTGTCGAGGTCCTTTGTGGCGTCCTCGCTGACATTAGGAATATCAGAAGTGAGCTCTTCCATACCACGCTTGGTGTCGCGGACCTCGGTAAGATATTCATCAACGTGCACTGACGTAAGGATATCCCACTTCACCATCTCCTCAGAAAGCACGATGGCATCCTCGTAGTTGTAACCCTTCCAAGGCATAAACGCCACTTTCAGGTTACGTCCGAGGGCAAGCTCGCCGTTTTGTGTGGCGTAGCCTTCGGTAAGCACCTGTCCGGCCTCCACCTTGTCACCCTTGTGCACGATAGGCTTCAGGGTCACGGTCGTGCTCTGGTTCGTCCTTCTATATATAGGAAGAGTGTAAACGGTCTCGTCAGGCGCGAATGAGACAAACTTCTCATCGTCCGTCCTGTCGTACCTGATGCGGATCTCCTTCGCGTCAACGTAGGTCACCTCACCCTTGCGCTCGGCCACGAACTGCGTCCTTGAATCCAGGCAGACCCTCTCCTCAAGTCCGGTACCCACAATAGGGGACTCAGGACGAAGAAGCGGAACAGCCTGACGCATCATATTCGCACCCATCAACGCGCGGTGGGCATCATCGTGCTCCAGGAACGGAATGAGCGACGCGGCGACAGAGGCCATCTGGTTCGGAGCGACATCCATATAGTCTACCTCCTCCTTGGAGACAACCGGGAAGTCGGCCTCAAGACGGCACTGGATCCTGTCGTCCTTAATCGTTCCGTCATCCTCCATATTGACCTTGGCGAGGGAAACGAGCTTGTTCTCCTCCTCCTCGGCGGTCATATAGTGCCATCCCTTGTCGGTAAGGTCAACCTTCCCTTCGTGAACCTCACGGTAAGGGGTCTCGATGAAACCGAGCTGGTTGATTCTCGCATAGACGCAGAGGGATGAGATAAGTCCGATGTTCGGGCCTTCAGGTGACTCGATAGGGCAAAGCCTTCCGTAGTGCGTGTAGTGCACGTCCCTGACCTCGAATCCTGCCCTGTCTCTTGAAAGACCGCCAGGACCAAGGGCTGAGAGACGACGCTTGTGCGTGATCTCGGCCAGAGGGTTGGTCTGGTCCATAAACTGTGAGAGCTGGCTGGTTCCGAAGAACGAGTTGATCACGGATGACAAAGTCTTCGCGTTGATCAGGTCGATCGGGCTGAACTGCTCGCTGTCACGAACGTTCATCCTTTCACGGATGGTTCTCGCCATTCTTGAAAGGCCGACGCTGAACTGGTTGGCGAGCTGTTCGCCTACAGTGCGCACACGTCTGTTGCTCAAGTGGTCGATGTCATCGACAGTCGCCTTTGAGTTTATCAGCTGGATGAGATACTTGATGATCTCGATGATGTCCGTGTTGGTGAGAACCCTTGTCTCAGGATCTGTCGTGAGCCCAAGCTTCTTGTTCAGACGGAACCTTCCGACATTGCCGAGATCGTACCTCTTCTCAGAGAAGAAAAGCTTGTCGATGACGTCCCTCGCGGTCGCCTCGTCAGGCGGTTCAGAATTACGCAGCTGTTTGTAAATGTAGTTTACAGCCTCGATTTCGGTGTTTGTCGGGTCCTTCTGGAGGGTGTTGAATATGATCGCATATTCATTCGAGTTGGCCTCGTCCTTCTGGAGAAGGATCGTCTTGACATCGGTGTCGGCTATTTTGGCGATGGTGTCATCGTCCAGGATCTCCCCTCTTTCTACGATAGGGATGGTTCTCTCGATCGGGATGACCTCACCGGTGTCCTCGTCCTCGAAGTCCTCTGTCCAGGTTTTCAGAACCTTCGCGGCGAGCTTTCTGCCCTTGTTCTCGTTCAGGTTCTCTTCTGTGGCCTCTACCTCATCGGCAAGACCGAATATGTCTATGATGTCCTTGTCGGAATTGAAGCCGATCGCGCGAAGAAGGGTTGTCACAGGCAATTTCTTCTTGCGGTCGATGTAGGCGTACATCACATTGTTGATGTCGGTCGCGAATTCAATCCAGGAACCCTTGAACGGGATGATTCTGGCTGAATACAGCTTCGTTCCGTTAGCGTGCATACTCTGGTCGAAGAACACGCCGGGAGAGCGGTGCAGCTGGGACACTATGATTCTTTCAGATCCGTTGATTACGAATGTGCCGGCAGGCGTCATATACGGGATGTTGCCGAGATACACATCCTGGACTCTTGTGTCAAAGTCCTCGTGCTCAGGATCAGTGCACGAAAGGCGGAGTTTTGCCTTCAGAGGAACATTGTATGTCAGTCCTCTCTCAAGACACTCTTCGATCGAATACTGAGGAGGATCGATGAAATAGTCAATGAAATCCAACTTGTAGTTGTTCCTCGTGTCTTCGATCGGGAATATTTCCTGAAACACCTGGAAG
>CAVCRL010000137.1:0-7348 GCA_963604455.1 Lachnospiraceae bacterium
TCTCGTGCAGGGCGGTGTGGCCGGAAAGCATACGGCTTCCCATTGGATAGGCCAGTCCCCACTTAGCGGCACCCTCGGCGTCAGCCTTGCGCACCTCAGGATGGTTAGCGAGTCCGAGATAGTTGTTCAGACTCCAGTTCAGGACCTCTTTTCCGTTGAATGTCATATGAGGGCCAAGCTCGCCCTCAAGTTTCGGATACATATAATAACCGAAGCCCTGATTGAAATACTGTCCGATAGGACCGCCTGAGTCCCTTTCGATTCTGTCAAAAATGTCAAGCATTTTGTATTCTGTTTTAATTATTTATGCGTCAATATTAGCGTAGTGGGCGTTCTCCTCGATGAACTGCCTTCTTGGAGGGACATCGTCACCCATAAGCATCGAGAATGTCCTCTCGGCCTCGGCGGCGTTGTCGATTGTGATCTTACGGAGACGTCTCTTGGCCGGATCCATAGTGGTGTCCCAAAGCTGCTGGTCACTCATCTCACCAAGACCTTTGTACCTCTGCACGGTCACACCCTTGTCAGAACCCTTGCCAAGACGGGCCGTGGCCTCGAACCTCTGCTCGTCGGTCCAGCAATATACTTCCTCCTTGCCTTTCTTCACAAGGTAAAGCGGAGGTGTGGCGAGATAGACATAGCCGTTCTTGATGAGGTCGAACATATAGCGGAAGAAGAACGTCAGGATAAGGCAGGCGATGTGGCTTCCATCGACATCGGCATCGGTCATGATGATGACCTTGTGGTAACGCAACTTGCTCAGATCCATCTTCTTCTCACCGTTCTCATCCTCCTGGGCGACAGTGACTCCGAGGGCGGTGTAGATGTTCCTGACCTCAACGCTGTCGAAAGCGCGGTCACCGGCGGCTTTCTCCACGTTCAGGATCTTACCTCTCAAAGGCAGGATGGCCTGGATCCTTCTGTCACGTCCCTGCTTGGCTGTTCCACCGGCGGAGTCTCCCTCGACGAGGAAGAGCTCGCAGATCTCCGGATTCCTTTCAGAGCAGTCAGCCAGCTTGCCCGGCATTCCGGCTCCCGTCATCGCGGTCTTTCTCTGCACCATCTCACGGGCCTTGCGGGCTGCGCTGCGGGCGGTGGCTGCAAGCACAATCTTCTCGATGAGCAGCTTGCCCTCCTTAGGATGCTCCTCAAGGTACTGGTCCATAGCCGCAGAAGTGGCCTGGGACACAGCGGAGGTCGCCTCCGGGTTACCGAGTTTCGTCTTGGTCTGTCCCTCGAACTGAGGCTCGGCGATCTTAACGGAAACAACGGCGGTCAAACCCTCACGGAAATCCTCCGGCGCGAGGTCACCCTTGAACTTCGCGAGCAGGTTGTTCTTCTCCGCATAGTTCTTCAGCGAGCGCGAAAGACCCATCTTGAAGCCCTGAAGGTGGGTACCACCCTCTATGGTGTTGATGTTGTTGACGTATGAATATATCTTCTCGGAGAATCCGTTGTTGTACGAGAGGGCGATGTCGATAGGAATGACCTTGTCGCTCTGCACGCACACCGGCTCAGGAATGAGCTGTGTGGCACCGGCGTCAAGGTAGTCAATGAATTCCTTGAGGCCTTCCTTGGAATAGAAAATGTCCCCACGGTAAAGCTGCTTGCCCGTCGGCTTCGAGTTGCCGTTCTCGTCGGTGACATATTCATCAACCAGTTCCCTTTCATCGGTGATGGTGATCTTGATGCCTTTGTTCAGATAGGCCAGCTCACGCATCCTCGCGGCGAGGGTGTCATATTTATAGACAGTTGTCTGGGTGAATATGGTCGGATCCGGATGGAAGGTGATGATGGTTCCGGTGTCATTGCAGTCTCCGACTATCTCCACCGGGGCGAGCGGCTTGCCCTTTGAATATTTCTGCACGAATATATGCCCCTCACGGTGAACCTCAGCGATCAGGCTGTCAGAAAGTGCGTTCACGCAAGAAACGCCGACTCCGTGCAGACCGCCGGACACCTTGTAGCTGTCCTTATTGAACTTACCTCCGGCGTGAAGGACTGTCATCACGACCTCAAGGGCGGAACGGTGTTCCTTCGGATGCATTCCGGTAGGGATTCCACGTCCGTTATCAGACACCCTTATCGAGTTGTCAGGAAGGATGGTGACACCGATTTCGGTGCAGTAACCGGCCATCGCCTCATCGATACCGTTGTCAACCACCTCATATACAAGATGATGGAGTCCCCTCTCCCCGATGTCACCGATGTACATCGAAGGTCTTTTCCTCACCGCCTCAAGGCCTTCCAGCACCTGAATGCTGCTCGCGGAATATTGTTCTTCCGCTTTCTTCATCTCTTCGTTCTCAATCATATTCTATTGTCTGTTTTTGTCAAATGTATATGGTTTTCCATAAAACAAACAAAGTTACAAAAAATTGAGGGCAATGCGAAATTTATTTCCACATCGCCCCCGATCTATTATTAAGATACTCTCTCCTTAATCTACAGATTCAATGAGACTCCGGCCGTGACCCAAGGGCCTTTCTCCGCGTAGAACGGATTCCTTTGGATGGCCTGGCAGAGCAAATTGCCGGACTCCAGCCAGAATTCCAGTTTTCTGTTGAACTTATAGCCGCAGTTCACGCCAAGATCCACATATCCGGGCACTCTGACATCAAGGATATCCTCGGAAGCCACCGAAGCGCACTTGCCGTCACGCCAGGAAACGGCCTCGACATTGATTCCAGCGTAAACCCTTGAGCTTATGTCATACGAAGCCCTGACACCGCCGCTGTATTTCGGAAGCGTGAACCCAAGATTCATAGCATCATTATCCGGGAAAGACACTCCACGATAGCGGAAATCAGCGTCAATCTTGACACGGCCAGTCCTCAAACCAACCAAGGCATTGGCATAGATCAGATTGTAGTCTGAATATGCCAGCGCAGGCACAAGGTCGCCGTCAGCGGTGAACAACCCGGCCTCCATCAACGCGTTCTCGTAAAGTCCGACACCACCGTTGACATCAAACTGGAACACCGACGAGATGTTCCCCCTGACACCGAGCCTGGCGTTGACTGTCTCGACGGTATTGTCCGAAAGAGAATTCAGCATCCCGGCCTCACGGGAGACAAGGGACGATGGATTGAGGTGATGATTTGATGAAAGCTGTGACGAGTAAGCGTTCAGATTGTTTCCTCCGGTCGCATCAGCGTAAAGGAGCACATTGTCGCCGGCGGCAAAGCCTATGTGGGCGTCCGGATAGACAATCTGTCCTTTGTTACGGCTCATCTTGCTGAAAAACAATGTGTCCGACGCGTCTCCCTTGAAGACGAACTCCAGCCTCACTCCAAGGTTCAGGTCCCAACGTCCGGATTTGAACCGATAGCTTGGAACAACAGCGACACGTCCCAGATTGCCGTCATAAAAGCTACGGTACGATGATGTCTCTCCCTCGAACCCGACCAGAAGGCTCCTGCGGGTGTCAAACACCTTTCCGGCCAGCCCATCGAGAACGGCCCAGCACTCGTTCTGCTTGTCCACTACCTTGTTTTCAGGAAAGGCATAAGAGCCATAGTCCAGATTGTCATTGGCGATTCTTCCGCGGAGCGCCACATCGTAAAGGAAATAGGATTCCTCATCGCTGTTGGAACGGGCTCTGACATTGAAATCGACCGCATTGTAGGCACGTTTGACGACTGAATCCTTGGCGGCAAGGCCGTAGTAGCCGATTCCGAACGACAGAATGGAATTCTCCCAGTTGTAACGTCCGTCAAAGCCGGCCGAGGTCAAAGCGTCATAGCCACCGAAAGCCCCGCCGGTCTTTTTGAGAGTGAGCCTCTCCGCTCCAGTCTCCGGCTTGATTTCGTGATAGTTACCGAAATACGACTTATGGCTGGCGTACACGCTCATCTGGAACGGCCCGCTCTGCTCAGGGCTATAGACGAACTCAAACTGAGGGTGGAGAGTGTACCCGGCACCGGCCTTGAGATAAAGCTGACGTCCCCGCCAGGCATCCTTGGCCGGCCTCATATTCAGCATATAAGGCTTGAAGCTGTAGGCTCCCTGGTATGGCTTCTCAAACACCTCGTAGTCAAAGTCCAGATCGAAGCGGAGCAGCGAGTCCGGCACATTCATCCCGAGCAAAGGCTTGTGGACCTCCGAAGCGTTGCCCTGATAGGTGTTGGTGACCTCGACGGTCGGATTGAAATTCTGTCCGAAAGAGACCGCGGCGGTCATCAGCATTGCCGCGGAAACCAGATATATCTTTCTCATATTCATTTCCACTACATCATAGTTTTAAGTTTCTCAAGACGCATCCTGACATTGTCAAGCACATCATCGGACGTACCCTCGGCAGGTTTGTAGCCGTTCTGGACGCTCTCGAACGTGGCCTTGGCCTGCGCGAGATTGTCCTGCTCGGCGAACGAGTCGCCAAGGGTGATGAACGCCTTAGCAAGCCAATAGCTCTGATCCCCTGCCTTCTCGGCGAACGCATAGACCTTCTTCTCGACGGTGTCATACTTGCCCTGGTCGCAGGCATCCTGAATGATCATATAGGCCGCCTCCGCACCTTCGGCTGTGGACGGAGCGGAACTGAGGCTCGCGAATATCTCAAACGCAGCCTCGCGCTCGTTCATCGAAAGCAACGACTTGGCCTTGTAGTAGTCAGCCTCACGGATCTCCGCCGCCGTGCTCTTTCCGTCAGCCTTCACCTTGTCCGCAGATGCCTGTGCCGAAGTCCAGTCTCCGGCCTTGTAGGCGGAACGCATCATCCCGACTCTGGCCGTGTGTTTGTTGTTCTCTATCCTGGCCTCCTGAAGCAATGAAGAATAGCCACCGAACGCATCCTTGTAGCGTTGCAGGTCGTATGACAGCCTTGAGAAGTTCAGGATGGCCGTTTCGGCGAACGCCGATCCTTCGCCTTTCTCCATAGACTTCTTATACCAATCGCAGGCCTGTTCCTTCTTGCCGATATTCCTGTAACACTCAGCGACATAGAACTCAGCCTCAGGCACTTTCTGACCAGACGGATAACGCTCAAGATATGTCTGGAGCGATGCCAAAGCCTTGTTGTAGTTCTCGGTCAGGAACACCTGCTCGGCCGCGTTGAAGTACATTGTCTCCTTCTCGCTGTCGGACTTGTCCTTGATCACACCGGCCTTGTCGGCGAAATCAATGTACTCGTCCGTGCGTCCCTGCGACTGGTAGATCGACTCGATGGCCAGAAGAGCGTCCTGGGCATATTCAGTGCCGGGCATCTCGGTGATCACCTGCTTGTAGTAGCCAAGGGACTGGTCGTACTCGGACATATTCCTTGAGATCATTCCAAGCTCGATGAGGGAGCGGGCGACAATGGTCTTGTCTTTGGTGGAGGAGCGGAGCTTCGTGAAAGCGGAGACAGCGTCATCGTTCCTGCCGGCGGCGACGTAGGCCCTTCCGAGCTCGAACATAGCGTCAGAGTAATATTCCACTGACGGATTGGCGTTCAGAGCCTTGGTAAGAGCACCGATCTTGCCGTTCATATCCCCCATAAGTCCGTAGGCGATTCCGGCGCGGTAGTTCGGGTAGAGATTATTCTTGTAAGGGAAACGCTTCAGGGCGTTCTCATATTCAGAGACGGCTGTCTTGTAGTCCTTGCGGATGAAATCGCAGTCGGCGCGGCGCACGGCGGCGTCCTCCCCCTCGGCCAGGTTGCGGCCTTGGAGATATTCATCAAACCATTTGGCGGCGTTGTCGTAGTCGCCGAGACGGAAGTAGCAGTAAGCCAGATCGTAAGGGATCAGCCGGCCTTCCGTCTTGCCCTCAAGCGCCGAGTTGTTGTACAGGTCCTTGAACGTCTCCAGAGCCTTGTCGAACTGGTCGCTGCGGTAGTAGGACTCGCCGAGCCAGTACCTCGAAAGCTGCGAGAACGGAGATCGCTTGTCCGAATAGAACGACGAGGCCCTGAGGAAAGGCACCGCGTCCCTCCAGGAGCCGGTCTCCACGAGCTGCTCCGCACGCAGATAATTGGCCTTCATATAGTTGGCCTTCTGGTCCTTGTCCAGCATATCTATGTTGGAATATGCCTCCACGGCTCCGGCGTAATCGTGGCTGTAAAGCGACGCCAGCGCCATATAGCTGTAGATCCTCTCCCCTTTCTTCTTGTCGGAATATTTGGTAAGATAGTCGTTGAAGACCGAAGGGTTGTGGTTCAGGTCAAAGGACAGCTTGGCGTAGTTGAAATGCGCGTCCTCCTGGATGTCCGGGTTGAACGACCGCTCCGAGGCTGCCTTGAAAGCGTCAAGCGCGGCGACCTTGTTACCCGTCTGGATGTAGCTGTAGGCAAGATTGTAGTTCGCTATCTGCCCGATCGAGTCGGTCCTGTTCCGCATCAGCGAGTAGTTCTCGATGGCTCCCTTGTAGTCCTCAGTGGCGTAGAGAAGCGAGCCGGCGTAGAAATAATCGTTGCGGTCCATATCGTTATCCCCGCTCCGCGCCACATCGTAATATTCCTTGGCCTTGACGGTGTTGCCCTTGGCCAGATAGGACTCGGAGATTATCCTCGCGAGATGCCTCTGACGCTCCTTCGGCGCGTTCTCATACACCTTGACACCATTTTTCAGGACGTACGAATAGTCCTTCCTCATAAAGCGGCACTCGACCATATAGGAATTGGACATCTCGGTGAAACGAGGGTCTCTCGCCGCCTTCTCGAACCAGTCGAAAGCCTCGTCGAAATTCTTCTCCGAATAGTTGATGTAGCCCAATGAATATCTCGACGGCGCGGTGTAGTCCGACTGCACCCTCTTCTCAGACTTCTCAAACAAGGATTTTGCCTTCGCCAGATCCCCGATCTCGAAGTATGAATATGCCTGTTTGAAAGCATATTCAGCGACCAGATCTGCCGGCAGCCTTTTCTCCGGCACTTTGTCGAACTCGGCGGCGGCAGCCTTATAGTCCTGTCTGTCAAACAGATTCAGAGCCTTGTAAAAATGAATCTGCGGCACGAGGATGGAATACGGGTGAGCGGCGATATATTCATCGGCCAAGGTCTCGTTCCCGACCTCCTGCAGCCGGACGGAGCAAAGGGCCTCGTAGCCGCCGGCGGTCACATCCCCGGTTCCGGCATAGATTTCTCCGAATATGCTTCCCGCCCTCTCGAACATCCCGTGTCCGTAGAGTTCGGTGGCGAGACGGTACTGGTCCTGCCCGGCCTCCTGTGCCGACACGGTCGTCCCCGCGCCAAGTGAGAGCGCCGCCAGAAACGCTGCGGCAAGTTTGCTTTTCATATAGTTTCCAATCATTTTCATCAGCGAAAAATATTCTACAAATTTACTTAAGGAAAATGAAAAATAACATACATATTTCCTAAATATACCCGAAAAATAAAGTATATTTGCGTTACTATGGAAGTGAACGCGCT
>CAVCRL010000138.1:0-7265 GCA_963604455.1 Lachnospiraceae bacterium
ACCCTCTTGCGCAGCATCTGGTTCTCCCCCGTCAGCTCCGTGATCCCGTCATTCAACTCCGCCAACTGGTCATCCCCCTCGAATGAGTATGAATATTTCTTGTTGAACGACCGGTAATTATTCAGCCCTGCCAGCATCCTGTAGATCGGATTCACATAATATACCAGAATGAAGAACAGCAGCATCAGCACAAGCAAAAGCCCCACTCCCACGGCTACAGCCCCAGGGATGATGCTTCTGTAGAACCCCCTCTGGAATGTCAGTGAGTTCTTCTTCAGATCATCGTAAATCGCGCTGTTCAGCACATCAATGTACGAATTGAGCCTGCGGAACTTAGGCTGAAGTCTGTCAAAGTACCAAGCCCTCGTGTCAATAAAATCCGAAAGCAGCACGTCATTGAGTTCCAGCGAAGTCAGCATATAAGCTGAATACGCATAGACCACAGAATCCGTCAGCGGCACCATCTTATCGGATGTCAATGAGTTGCGAAGCGAATCGCAGTGCCCCATAAACTCCTTCTGGTGAAAGTCCGGGAGCGTGTTGACCGAATCGTCCCCGATCACAGTAAGCAGATCCAGATTGTATTGGTTCGTTACCTCGGACAGTTTCTGCGCCACATTGACGCTCTTTATGTTGTCCGCGATGAGATCCGACACATAGTTGCTCATCTTGTAGTACTCCATAATGGAGATCACACTGGAGACAAGCAGAGTCACAGCTATCGCGCTGAGGCTCAGCGTCAGCTTCATCCTCATCGTGAGCTTGAACTCCTTCATTCTGTCCGCAAGTTTCCTGAACATTCCCTGACTGTCTGTTTAACCTGCAAACTTACACAAAAATCACGACAAAAGAAAAGTCCGGACGGGCATCTTCAGAAGAATCACGTGATCGGCGCTTCGACAAGCTCAGCGACCGTCTATACCTCAACGCACCAACCGTGCGGATCCTCCTCTATGCCGTCCTGGATGCCACGGATGCGGTCATAAAGGGCGCGGCTTTTTCTGCCACACTCCGTTCCGGAAGGCATTACATAGGTGCGTGAAACATCGGAGCCCTCCAGAAGAGGCTTGTCGTCAATGGAGCGGATAGGTGTGATCACCACCGCTGTGCCGCAGGCGTTGACCTCATCGAAATCGGCAAGCTCCTCGACCGGAATCGGCCTTACCTCCACCTTCATTCCGAGATCCACGGCGATGGTGCGGAGAGACTTGTTCGTGATGGAAGGCAGCACGCTGTCGGATAACGGGGTCACGTAGGTGTCGCCCTTGATGCCGATGAAATTGGAAGACCCGAACTCGTCAATCCTCGTCTTGGTGGCGGGATCGAGGAACAGAAGTTCCGTATAGCCCTGAGAATGAGCCAGATTATAAGGGTAAAGAGACATCGCGTAGTTCGCGCCTATCTTGTAGGAGCCGGTACCGTTAGGAGCGGCCCTATCATAGTTCCGGGAGATGACGGCTGTCACCGGCGTAAGCGCTCCAGCCTTGGCATACGTGCCGACAGGAGCACACATAACCGAGAACAGCACCTCACTTGAGGAGCAGATGCTCAGCTGAGGGTCAATGCCTTCGAGCACAGGACGCAGGTACATAGACGCATTGTGTCCGTACGGAGGGAGAAAATCCAGATTGGCTTTCACACACATCTCGCACATCCTTAGGAACAGTTCCTCGGAAGGAGCGGCCATCGAGAGACGGTCGGCACTGCGCCGAAGACGTCTGGCGTTCTCGTCCGGCCTGAAAAGGCGGACCTTTCCGTCCCTGCCACGGAAAGCCTTAAGGCCCTCAAAGCAGGAATTACCATAGTGGAACACCCCGGCGAAAGCGTTGAAATGAAAATCGAAATCGTCGGTAAGTTGGGGTTCAGACCATTGCCCTTCGCGGTAGAGGCTGAAGACAATGGCGTTTGTCTTTCTGTAATGGAAGCCGAGGCTTCCCCAGTCAAGTTCGTTCATATCAATACATTAATTATCGTTTTCTATCAACTCCGCGACCTTGTCACCCACCTCTGACGTACCCATAGGATGCGCTCCGAAGGAAACCAGATCCTCGGTGATGAAACCGCGGTCAATGCTCTCACTGACAGCTTTGCGGATCGCCGCGCCCTCGCGCTTGAGCCCGAAAGCGTACTCGAACATCATCGCGGCTGAAAGAATTGTGGCAAGGGGATTGGCCACATCACGTCCCGCGGCCTGGGGATAGGAGCCGTGGATCGGTTCATAGACACCAGTATGTTCTCCAAGCGAAGCCGACGCAAGCAGTCCCATCGAACCGGAGATGCAGCTGGCCTCATCGGTCAGGATGTCCCCGAACGTGTTCTCGGTGACGAGCACATCGAAGAAGCGAGGGCCGGTGATCAGTTTCATAGCAGCGTTGTCAACGTACATATAGTCAGTCTGAACTTCTGGATATTCAGGAGCCATTTCCTGTGCCACCTGCCTCCAGAGCCTCGAAGACTCCAGCACATTCGCCTTGTCCACCACAGTCAGATGCTTCCGGCGAAGCATCGCCAATGAATATGCCTTACGCAGAATCCGTTCAACCTCATAGCGGTGGTAGAGGTTGGTGTCGTAAGCGGTGTCTCCGCCGTCCAACCGGCCTTTCTCTCCGAAATACATACCGCCCGTAAGTTCCCTGACGCAGACGAAATCCGCGCCTGAGGCGATCTCCGGCCTGAGCGGTGAACGATCCAATAGGCTCGGGAAGGTCTCCACCGGCCTGATGTTAGCATAAAGTCCCAGTTCACGTCTCATCGCAAGGAGTCCCTGTTCGGGACGAACCTTGGCTGTGGGATCGTTGTCATATTTCGGATCACCGACGGCACCGAACAGAACCGCGTCGCTGTCAAGACACACTTTCAGGGTCTCATCAGGGAAGGCGGAGCCGCAAGCGTCTATCGCACAGGCTCCGACAAGCGCAGACCTGTACCGAGCCTCGTGTCCAAAACACTTGCAGACCGCGTCAATGGCCTTCACGGCCTGTTCCACCACTTCCGGGCCGACACCGTCACCGGGCAATTTTGCTATGTTCAGTTTCATATTCTTCAATCTTGTCTTTATGTTCAAGCAGATAATCTATGTCATCAAGCGCGTTCTCGAAGCAATACTTCTTGTAGGCGCTTATCTCGAAACGTTCGGAACTACCGTCAGATAAAAGGGTTACTTCCTGAGACGGGAGGTCTATGCGAAGTCTCACCGCGGGATCGGCCGAGATCGCGGAGAAAATCTTTTTAAGGAAATCCGGGCTGACCTGGACCGGCAGCACGAAGCTGTTGAGTTCATTGTTGCGGTGGATGTCAGCGAACGAGCTGGACACCACAGCCCTGAATCCGTAGCCGGCGATAGCCCACGCGGCGTGCTCACGGCTTGATCCTGATCCAAAGTTGGCCCCAGCCACAAGTATGCACCCGCTGTAGCGTGGATCGTTGAGCACGAAGTCCTTTATCAAGCTTCCGTCCGGAGCGTACCTCCAGTCACGGAAAAGATTTTCTCCGAAGAATTTCTCATCCCTTGTAGTAGCCTTAAGGAAACGGGCCGGGATGATCTGATCAGTGTCCACATTCTCTATAGGGAGAGGAATGCAGCTGCTCTCTATTATGTTGAATTTCTGTTTCATAGCAATTCTCTTGGATCAGTGATACATCCTGTCACCGCCGCGGCGGCGGCAGTCAAAGGACTTGCAAGCATCGTCCGTGCGCCCGGGCCCTGCCGTCCCTCGAAATTACGGTTGCTTGTGGAAACGGCATATTTACCGGCCGGGATCTTGTCAGCGTTCATCGCAAGGCAGGCCGAACAGCCCGGCTGGCGGATCTCGAATCCGGCCTCCTCGAGAATCCTGTCAAGCCCTTCTTTCTCAATCTGGCGTCTGACGGCCCACGAACCAGGCACGAGCCAAGCCGTGACTCCATCCGCCTTCCTACGGCCTTTAACGACCGAGGCAAAGGCACGGAAGTCCTCAATCCTGCCGTTGGTGCATGCCCCGAGGAACACATAATCGATCTTGTGCCCAAGAAGCCTTTCTCCGGCGGAGAAGCCCATATAGTCCAAGGCCCTCTGAGCCGTGTCAGACGGAATGGTACCGTCAACCGGCATACCCATACCTGGATTTGTTCCGTAAGTAATCATAGGGCTGATGTCTGCGGCATCGAACACATATTCCTTGTCAAAGACAGCGTCATCTCCGCTGCGCAAGGTCTTCCAATATTCAACCGCCTTGTCCCAGGCCTTCCCTTTAGGAGAGAACTCACGGCCTTTGAGATAGGCGAAAGTGGTCTCGTCTGGAGCCACGAAACCACCGCGTGCTCCCATCTCGATAGACAGGTTGCAGAGTGTCAGACGGCCTTCCATTGATAAGCCGCGAATGGCCGAGCCGGCATATTCAATAAAGTAGCCGGTGGCACCTGAAGTAGTAAGCCTCATCATAAGATAAAGGGCCACGTCTTTGGCACTCACGCCTTTGCCAAGTTCTCCTTCAACCCTTATCCTCATCGATCGCGGCTTCTGCTGAAGGATGCACTGGGTGGCAAGCACCATCTCAACCTCGCTCGTGCCTATTCCGAAAGCGACCGCTCCGACAGCACCGTGGGTGGATGTGTGGGAATCACCGCAGACAATCGTCATTCCCGGCAACGAAAGTCCTTTCTCCGGGCCGACAACGTGGACAATACCGTTGTCCGGGCTCATCATCGGATAATGAACCAAACCGAATTCGGTCGCGTTCCGTTCCAAAGTCTCCACCTGACGACGACAGACATCATCCGCGAAAGCGGTCCCTTCCGTCGGAATGTCGTGGTCAGGCATACATATTATCCTCTCCGGGCGCAGAATACCGCAGCCACGCTTCCTTATGCCCTCGAAGGCTTGAGGGCTAGTCACTTCGTGACAGTAAAGCCTGTCTATGTAAAGCTGGGTGGGGCCGCCGTCGATGACGGACACTATATGGCTGTCCCAGATCTTGTCGAAAAGTGTGTTCATCTCCTGAATTTGTTTATGCAGTCAATAAACGCCTCCACAGACGCGGTGACGATGTCGGTGTCGGCCCCAAAACCATAATACACGTGGCCGTCATACTCAACCTGCATATGGACCTTACCCACATCATCGGAGCCTTTGGTGATGTTCTGGATGGTGAACTCCTTGATGATCATCTGGCGCCTGATGATGATCTTGAGGGCGTTGATCGCGGCGTCCACAGGTCCGTTGCCTCTGGAAGCGGCCTCGAATTTCTCTCCGGCGATGTCAAGGCCGACACTTGCGATAGGTCTCAGACCCTTGCCGCTGGTCACCTGAAGGTACTCAAGCTTGACGTGATGGTCCTCAGCCCTGTCGGCTCCGGCAAGCACAAGGAGATCATCGTCGCTGACCTGCTTCTTCTTGTCGGCCAGTTTGAGGAACTCATCGTAAAAAGCGTCCAGCTTCTGGCCTTCCATCTTGATTCCAAGCACTTCCAGACGGTATTTAAGGGCGGCGTGGCCGCTTCTTGCGGTAAGCACGATGTCGTTGTCGTCAATCCCAACTTCCTTAGGGTCGATGATCTCGTAGGTAGTGACGTTCTTGAGGACTCCGTCCTGATGGATGCCTGAAGAGTGCGCGAAGGCGTTGCGCCCGACGATGGCCTTGTTCGCCTGAACGGGCATATTCATAAGGTTCGAGACCATTCGGCTCACCAGTGTGATCCTGGTCGTGTTGATGTTGGTCACGAGAGGGATGTCGCTGTGGCTCTTGATGATCATAGCGATTTCCTCCAGAGCCGTGTTGCCGGCACGCTCGCCCACGCCATTGACGGTGACCTCGCACTGGCGGGCCCCGGCAAGAAGGCCGGACATTGTGTTGGCCGTGGCCATACCGAGGTCGTTGTGGCAATGAGTGGAGATGACAGCCTTCTCAATTCCATCCACATTGTCAACAAGATACTTGATCTTGGCCGCATACTCGGAAGGAAGGCAGTAGCCAGTCGTGTCAGGAATATTCACGACCGTGGCCCCGGCCTTGATGGCTGCCTCAACCACTCTGGCAAGATACTCATTGTCAGTGCGTCCCGCATCCTCAGCATAGAATTCCACATCCTCAACATACTTTTTGGCATATTTCACAGCCCTGACGGCCCGCTCGAGAATCTCCTCCCTGGTGGAATTGAACTTGTACCTTATGTGGGAGTCAGAAGTTCCGATTCCCGTATGTATCCTCTTGTGCTTGGCGTATTTAAGTGCTTCCGCGGCCACATCGATATCCTTTTCCACCGCACGGGTCAAAGCGCAGATCGTCGGCCAAGTGACGGCCTTTGAAATCTCCACGACCGAATTGAAATCCCCAGGACTGGAAACAGGAAAACCAGCCTCAATGACATCTACTCCCAACTCTTCAAGGGCCTTTGCCACCTGGATTTTCTCCACAGTGTTGAGTTGGCAGCCGGGCACCTGCTCGCCATCACGCAAAGTGGTGTCAAAAATGAATATTCTGTCTGAACTCATCTGAAAAACGGTATATACACTAACTGATTGTTAAGTTCGCGTTCTGTTCTGTGAAAAACAATATTATGGCCGATTTTTGGGCCTATTTATGTCTCTTCTCCAGCTCCTTTTCGAGGTCGGCTATGCCGTAGCCTTTACTGACTAAAAGCACGAGAAGGTGATAGACAAGGTCCGAGGCTTCGTAGATCATTCGTTCATCGACACCTTTCACGGCCTCGATGACTGTCTCAACAGCCTCCTCTCCTACTTTCTGGGCCATTCTTGGGGTCCCGGCCTTGAAAAGAGATGTGGTGTAGGATTTTTCCGGCATCTGTTCGTGGCGACCTTTGATCACACTCTCAAGCTCGCGGATGAAACCGGTGCTTGTCGGCACAGCGTCTCCCCAACAGGTCTTTGTGCCTTTGTGGCAGGCCGGACCGTCAGGGATCGCACGGACAAGAAGAGTGTCCGAATCGCAGTCGACAGCGATGGAGACAAGATGCAGATAGTTGCCGCTTGTCTCCCCTTTCGTCCAAAGTGTCTGGCGGGAACGGCTGAAAAATGTCACAAGACCGCTTGCCTGGGTCTTTTCGAGAGCCTCGGCGTTCATATAGCCGAGCATCAGGACCTGAAGGGTGCTCTGGTCCTGGACGATGGCCGGCACGAGTCCGTCAGCGCCGACTTTAAGAGTCTTAAAATCAATCATATTCATAAAGTTCATTTTATATTCTCACATTCACTCCGTGCGAGCGGAGGGTTCTTTTCAAATCGGGGATGGAGATTTCGCCGTAATGGAATATGCTTGCGGCGAGGGCGGC
>CAVCRL010000139.1:0-7238 GCA_963604455.1 Lachnospiraceae bacterium
GCTGCCGCACATCATCCAACGACCGGAAGCGAGGCTCCAGATGATTCTGGATGATCAATGAATATGCAGCCATAGTGGACACTTTCACATAGCGTCCTTTCTCCATCTTCCATAACAGGCAGACTTCGTGAAAAGAGATTTTTGACATAGTACTTCAATATTTTGGGTTAAATAATCATACATATCAGGTGAATATCGAGGCATAGAGACCAGCCCAAACACTAATATTTAGTGACAAAAAGGGGCCTAAAACTTTAAAACGATAAAAAATTTCGCCGAAATTTGCGCCAATGCGTTATGAAAGCGTTGTATATTCAGAAAAAAGTATTTATATTGCAAAACGTTTTTCGGCAGTCAAGGTGTGACCGCGCAATGATGGGAATCGGGCTGATTGAGTAAAACGGATGTTGAATATATTCAAAATGTAAGCAACAATATTTCATTATTATTTTTTAAAGGTCAAGTTTAACAAAGATTAAGCTTATGGGTAAAAAATTATTTTCCTTCGCGCTGTTCCTTATCATCAGCATAGGCGCAGCCCTGGCCCAGACACAGAACGTTTCTGGTGTCGTAAACTCTGACGATGGACAGCCTGTCGCGGGCGCATCCATCATCGTTCCCGGGACAACCATCGGAACCTACGCTGACGCAACCGGAAAGTTCTCTCTCACGAATGTTCCGGCCAACGCCACCGAACTTGAGATCTCCTTCCTTGGAATGAAGCCGCAGACTGTCAAGATCGCTCCTTACGTCTCAGTCACTTTGCTTGCGGAGGCGAACTCCATCAACGAGACTGTGGTTGTGGCCTACGGTACCCAGAAGAGGGAATCCATCACAGGTTCGGTCTCTCAGATCGACGAGAAGAAACTTGAGCTGCGCACCACCACATCAGCGACCGGAGCCCTTGAGGGAGCCGCCCCTGGCGTGCAGGTCAACAACACCTACGGTGAGCCTGGCTCCGCCCCTACGATCCGAATCCGTGGATTCGGTTCCGTAAACGGTTCCAACACTCCTCTGTTCGTTGTCGATGGCGCTCCGTTCGAAGGCAACATCGCCGAGATCAACCCTAACGACATCGCCAGCATCTCCGTCCTGAAGGACGCCGCGTCTTCCGCGCTTTACGGTAACCGCGCCGCCAACGGAGTCGTCCTCATCACCACCAAGAGCGGACGCGGCTCGACTGACCCGTCCATCACAGTCAAGATCAACCAGGGTGTTTACACCAGAGGACTTCCTGAGTATGAGACCCTCAACCCTGAGGAGTGGATGGAGACCTCCTGGACAGCGATGAGGAACTATGCTATGCACAGCTCTCTCGGACTTGACGCAGCTGCCGCCGGTACCTACGCCACTGAGCATCTCATCGCCGACTACGCTAAATTGAATATCTTCGACGGCGCCAACAACGCCCTTTTCGACGCTAACGGCAAGCTTGTGGCCAAGAGGAAGACCGTCTATGACGACCTCAACTGGTTCGACGCCGTGGAGCGCACCGGCTATCGTCAGGACTACTCGATTTCAGGAAGTGTCGCTTCCAGCAAATTCAATGTGTACGCCTCCCTCGGCTACACCAACGAGCAGGGTTACATCGTGGCCAGCGGCTATGAGAGAATGACCGGACGTATCAACACCTCATTCACCCCTAACAAATGGTTCAAGGCAGGAGTCAACGTGAACGCCACTGTCTCAGAGCGCAACTTCAACGACAACGCTACCGGAAGCTACTATGCGAACCCGTTCTACATCGCAAGATACACAGCTCCTATCTACCCTTATTATCTCCACAACGCTGACGGCTCATTCGCGCTTGACGCCAATGGAGAGAAGCAGTATGACACCGTGGCCGACTATCTGGACAACAGAAACATCGCCTACGAGCTCAGGACCGACAAGCAGAACTCTCACCGTAATGTCCTCGGTGGCCAGGCATACGCCACAATCACCCTGCCTTACGGATTCTCGGCTACTGTCAAGGGCATCGTGAACCACTCGACGACAGCCACAGAGAAGTACAACAACCCTGATATCGGTGACGGTGCCACAAACAACGGACGTTTCACCGACACCCACTACCGCTACCACGACTACACCCTTTCTCAGATGCTGAATTGGGAGCGCAACTTCGGTGAGCACCACATTGACGTACTCGCAGGTCACGAGAATTACTCATATCTCAGAAAGTACCAGGCCTCAATGAACACCAATATGGCTGTCCCTGGCAACATCGTGATGGGTAACTTCCTTACCGACTCCTATACGACAGGCTCAAACGACACCTACAGGGTTGAGTCCTACCTCGCACGCGCCCGCTACAACTTCGCCGAGAAGTACTTCTTCGACGCTTCCTTCCGCCGTGACGGTTCATCCAAGTTCCACCCGGACAACCGCTGGGGTAACTTCTTCTCGGTCGGTGCCAACTGGAACATCAAGAAGGAGAACTTTATGAAGAATGTAGATAAGCTCGACGCCCTCAAACTCCGCGCCGCGTTCGGAGAGGTTGGTAATGACGCCGGTGTAGGCTTCTATGGCTATCAGGCTCTTTACGAGATTGACAAGAATGGTGGAAACACCGCCCTTATCAAGAGCAGCCTTCCGGCCAATGACATCCACTGGGAGACCACACAGACATTTGATGTCGCTGTCGAGGGCCGCGCTTTCGATAGGTTGAACTTCAGCATAGGCTACTTTGACAAGAGGTCAAAGGATCTTCTCTTCGATGTGCCGCTTCCTCTCTCGGCCGGTTCCTGGTCACATCAGGACGACAGCTGGAACCTTGCGGTCAGCCAGAACGTCGGTTCAGTATCAAACCGTGGTATCGAATTGTCAGCCGACTATGACGTAATCAGAAACGGTCATTGGCTCTGGAACGTAGGCCTTGACGCGACCTTCCTCAAGAACAAGATCGTCACCCTTCCGAACAACGACCCTATCACAGCCGGAATCCGCAGGTACGAGGAAGGACACTCAATCTACGAGTTCTACACCTATCAGTTCAAGGGTGTTGACCAGACCAACGGTTATTCTGTTTACGAGCTTGACAACGAACTTGAGAGTAAGACACTTGAGGCAGGCCGGACGGCTGGAGAGATTGTCAGCATCAACGGAACAGAGTACACCTACAATTACAACTATGCAAAGCGTGACTGGTGCGGTTCAGCGCTTCCTTGGGTCTATGGTTCATTCAACACAGCCATCACCTGGAAGAACTTCACGCTCAGCGCCCTCTTCACCTACAGTCTCGGCGGAAAGGTCTATGACAGCTCATACGCAAGTCTGATGGCCACCAGCAGCGCGTCAAGCGCAAGCCAGAACCACAAGGACATCCTCAACTCCTGGACAGCCCAGCCTTCAGGAATCACAGAGGCCAACAGGATCGATCCGAACGGAATTCCGATCGTTGACTTCGAGAGAAGCAAGTTCAACAACTCCACCAGCAGCCGCTGGCTTCAGGATGCATCCTACTTCGTGGTGAAGAACATCAACCTCGGCTATCGCATTCCTAAGAGGTTGACAGACAAGATCAATGTCAAAGGCATTATCCTCAACGCAAGTGTTGAGAACCTTGTCACCTTCACCTCACTCAAGGGTATGAACCCTCAGTATAACTTCACTGGTGGCTCCAACGACACCTACGGAACAGCACGTGTGTTCAACTTTGGTGTAACCCTCGATCTTTAATCCAAACTTTAAATGAAAGTACTGAATATGAAATCTTTTGTTAAAATATTAGGTGTTTTCGCCGCCGGTGCGCTCATCGTGTCGTCCTGCGGTAAAGATTATCTTAACACAACCCCGACTGATTCCGTCAGCGCCGATTTGGCAATCTCTAACTTCAGCAATGCTTACGCCGCCTTGAACGGAATCGCCAGGACTATGAGCACTCAGCAGTATATGGGTAGCCAGGGAGACTGCGGTGAGAACGCAGTGATCCGTCTCTTCGAGAACTATCCAAGCCAGAACTACACCTACAACGCCTACGCGTCAGGTTGGTCAACGGTTCACAATATGGGATTCTGCAACAACAAGATCAGTAAGTACAGCTTCTACGCTTGGTACTACTACTACAACCTCATCGGCCAGGCCAACACAATTCTGGCGAGGATCGACGACAGTTCAGCCACAGACGAGGAAAAGGCTTTCATAAAAGGCTCCGCACTGTCTTTCAGAGCATATTGCTACCAGAAACTTCTCCAGTACTATGCAAAGCGTTGGGTTGACTCCAACAATGGCGCGACTGATGGAGTTCCACTCAGGCTTGACGAGTCAACCGGTGATCTCCCTATGTCTTCCCAGGCCGAGGTTTACGCTCAGATCTATGCCGACTGCGAAGAAGCTATCGCCAACTTCGGGAAAACGAGTGTCACCCGTAATGAGGGAGATGTCTGGATTCCTGATGTGAACGTAGCCCACGCAGTGTATGCCAGAGCCGCCCTCACCAAGCAGGATTACTCAAAGGCTCTTTCTGAGGCAAAACTTGCCGAAGACGAATACCCTCTTGTAAAAGGTGAAGCCTACAACGATGGTTTCTGCAGACCTAACAGCGAATGGATTCTTGGCAGTTTCGGTGACGAGACTGAGAACAACTGGTACTGGGCCTATGGCGTGATGTTCTCCTGCAATGGATATTACGCTTCAGCTTCAGCAAACGGAGCCGGCGGAATCAACATAGATCTGACAGACCAGATCACTGACAACAATGACGTACGCAAGGCACTGTTCCTTACAGTCGATAAATTCTCGTCATATAAGGATGGTGACGTGGACAAAGGTCAGGGATATCTTGGGTTCACAGTACAAAACAACAAGAAGGTGGTCACGAACGCTGACCTTCTCAATGAAATTAAAGCTTATGTCAAGGGTATGGCTGTAAGCGGTCTTACCGCACCTTACGCCCCGGCTTATTACCGTCTTGGTGACCATCTTAAATTCTATGTGTTCGGGACACCGGGCGTCGGATATCTCCCGTTCATCAGGACCTCCGAGATGGTTCTCATCGAGGCCGAGGCCAACTACTACCTTGGCAACGAGAGTGCGGCACAGGCAGCCCTCAACAAACTGAATGTTGAGACAGGCAGAACCACCTACACCTGCACCGCTACCGGCGATGCCCTGATCAAGGATATCAGAAACTATCGTGAGCTTGAGCTCTGGGGTGAAGGATTCGGATTCAGTGATTACAAACGCTGGAAGCTTCCAATCGACAGAAGATCTCTTGCCAATGGCGGCAGCATCCACTCCGCCATCGCGATCAAGATCGGTGTTGACGAGAACAACGGTTGGACCTACGTGGTTCCAGAGCGTGAGACTCTCTACAACGGTGCCATCGGCGGCACAGGCGAGAAACCAGAATAGCATTCTTGGCTTACATACTAAAAGAGAGGATGACCGGAAGGCCATCCTCTTTTTTTTATAGCAACGTAGTACTCAAAGCAAGAGCCGATGGCTCTTTCGTTTGTCTTTACGAAAAATATTCCGATATTTATATTTAAAATCAGTATTGCACATAGAACACGTGAAACTGAATAGTTCAAACATAAAAGACAGAAAATATTATATGAGACATAAGAACATATTCCTCACCGCACTTGGCTGCGTGATCTCAGTCTGGAGTGCGTTCGCCCAAAGTGAAGAGGCTTTGCCTTTCGTCAGGATTGACCGGGATCCTGTCTCCGCCGGGATGGGGTTCGCCGGAGCCGCGTCTTCCCGTGAGACGGCATATTCATCATTCAGGAATTCTTCCGTCATTCCATTCTCTGCTGAGAGGATGTCATTCGGATTGTCCGGACAGAGCTGGGCACCTGATGGGGTTAAAACAATGAACATCAATTTCGGAGCCGCCGTCAAAGCCGGGAAGAGGTTCGGTTTCTCCGTCGGCGCGGCATACCAAAGCGGCGATGAATACTCCTTGTTCGATGATTCCGGAGTGCCGCAAAAGACATTCAAACCAAACGAGATGATCGTCAACGGAGGTGTCGGCTTCCTGCTTCTGGACAATCTGTCGGTCGGCGCGAATGTGCGCTACGCCTCTCAAAAGCTTTCATCGGACAACTCCTACTCAGCAATCTCGACGGATGTCTTCCTGACCTACCGGCTTTCCGATCTGAATATAACGGCCGGAGTCTCGTCCTTGGGATCCTCAGTGAAATCAGCGTCAGGCGATTCGTTCAGCCTTCCGGCCTCCGCCACCATCGGAGCCGAGTGGTCAAAGGCATTCTCGGAAGCCCACGGAGTGAGGCTCGCCGCCGACGCGGACTATTTCTTCAGCGGGAACTTCACAGCCGCCGCCGGAGCGGAATATTCATTCAAGAATATGCTCTTCGCCCGTGCCGGCTACCATTTTGGCAGCAAGGACGCAGTGCTTCCATCGTTCGCCTCCGTCGGCCTTGGAGTCCGCTTTTTCGGAATCAGCCTCGATGTCGCTTACCTGACCGCCAACGACACAATCGGCAACACCCTTACCCTCGGCCTCGGCTATCGTTTCTAAGGCGTGACGCCGCTTCGACAGGCTCAGCGACCGCTGACTCATTGACAGGTAAACCCAGCGGCCACTACCCTATTGACAGGTAAACTCAGCAGCCCCCTTATTGGACGGCCAAACCTCTATGGCGATTTTTGGTAACGTGCAAAAATCGCCATAGAGGTTTGGCCGTCAACCACTTGACACTGACTCTACTGTTCCAAAATCTTATTCTGCACCGCAACGGAAGCCTCGTGAATGGCGGTGAAGAAAGCTGTGATAAACTCCTCGGAAAGGCCATAGTCCTTGCCCTTCTCTATCATAGAGGAAAGGATGCTGTCCCAACGGGAAGCCTGGACAATGGCGATGTTGTGAGCCTTCTTGAACTCGCCGATCTTACGGGAAATATCCATTCTGGAGCCAAGGGCCACAAGCAGATTCTCATCAATGACATCAATCTGAGAGCGAAGCTGCTCAATGCCTTCGTTATATTCCTTGTCGTTGGTGACTTTCTGGCGGACGGTCAGGCTCTCAAGCAAAGCCTTAAGATCTGACGGAACCAACTGCTGTTTAGCATCGCTCAACGCACAGGACGGATCGCAATGCGACTCGATCATCAGACCGTCCAAGCCGAGGTCCATAGCCCTCTGTGACAGTTCCTTAAGATATTGACGAGAGCCTCCCATATGGCTCGGATCCGCAAAGAACGGAAGTTTAGGGTAACGAGTGCGCAGCTCGACAGCCATCTGCCAGCCCGGAAGATTCCTGTACGGGATTTTCT
>CAVCRL010000140.1:0-7224 GCA_963604455.1 Lachnospiraceae bacterium
TCAACATCCAGTTCCTCGCCCGTGAGAACGCCATCAAGGTCATCGAGTGTAACCTGCGGGCATCCAGGAGTTTCCCGTTCGTGTCCAAGGTCCTGAAGATCGATTTCATCGAGCTGGCCACCAAGGTTATGCTCGGTCTCCATCCAGCCGCTCCGCAGAAGAGCGCGTTTGACCTTGACTATGTAGGTGTTAAGTCCTCACAGTTCTCGTTCGCTAGACTTGAGGAGGCCGATCCGATGCTTGGTGTGGATATGTCCTCCACTGGTGAAGTTGGTTGCTTGGGCGATGACCTTAACGAGGCTCTGCTCAAGTCCGTGCTTTCAGTCGGCCAGAGGATTCCGGAGAAGAGAGTACTCCTATCAACTGGTGATCCTCTCCAGAAGGCTGATATGCTGAGGGCTTGTCGTCTTCTCGTCGAGAAGGGCTATGAGCTTTACGCAACCGGAGGCACGTACAAGTATCTTGTCGAGAACAGTGTGCCGGCAACGAAGGTGCTCTGGCCAAGCGAGTGCGACAATCCTAACTTCAAGGGCAGGTTCAAGCCGGCTTTGGAAATGATTCAGAACAAAGAGGTTGATATGGTGATAAACATCCCGAAAAACTTCTCGGCTCTGGAACTCTCGAACGGCTACCAGATCAGAAGGGCGGCCATAGACTTCAACGTCACCCTCTTCACCAACGCCCGCCTCGCCACCGCCTTCATCCGCGCTTTCTGCTCCACCAGCATCAACGACATCCAAATCAAGTCCTGGGATCAGTATTGATCTCAAGGATTTGATTCAACAGAATGGCAGTTACCTCCAGCGATCCTCCCCACTCCGTGGATCCCCTCCCTCTTCGGGAGCCAAAGTCGCTTGCGGCAACTGCCATTCTGTTGAATAAGTGTATTATCTGATTAATTTGAAAGCCGTTTTAATTTGTTTGTCAGAAGTCTTTTACCACAAGTAATGTCACAAACAAATAATAACGATGATTTATTCAATCAGTTCCTTTTAGCGGAATATTTGGTGCGGCAGACTATGGCCGCCCGTGGCCATATGAACGGGTGGACCGCCGCAGGCGGGACGGGATGGAGCGCGAAGCGCGGAAGTCTGCAGCACCAAATATTCCGCTATGGAATCTACACTAAAAAAAGCGACTGAAAATATTCAATCGCCTTTAGTCATATATTCCTAAATCAATTAGAAAGTGTCGTAGTACTTGGCGTCACGAGGGGTGACTTTGTTCATATTCTCAAGGAGAAGATCATTGGTCTTGTACTCGTCCATCAACTGAAGCATAAAGTTCATCGCCTCGGTAGGATTCATATCCGCTAGGAGCTTGCGCAGGATCCAGATCCTGTTGGCCGCCTCACGGCTGTAGAGCAGATCATCACGGCGCGTGCTGGAAAGAACCACATTGACGGCAGGGAAGATACGCCTGTTGGCAAGGGTTCTGTCAAGCTGAAGCTCCATATTACCGGTACCTTTGAACTCCTCAAAGATCACGTCATCCATCTTGGAACCTGTCTCGGTCAAGGCTGTGGCGAGGATCGTCAGCGAACCGCCACCCTCGATGTTACGCGCCGCACCGAAGAAACGCTTAGGCTTCTGCAGGGCGTTGGCGTCCACACCACCGGTCAAAACCTTACCGGAAGCCGGCTGTACAGTGTTGTACGCACGGGCCAGACGAGTGATGGAGTCGAGCAGGATAACCACATCGTGACCGCACTCCACAAGTCTGCGAGCCTTCTCCAGAACCATATTCGCGACCTTCACGTGCCTCTCGGCCGGCTCATCGAAAGTCGAGGCCACAACCTCGGCCTTCACGCTGCGGCTCATATCGGTAACCTCCTCAGGACGCTCGTCGATGAGAAGTACGATTTCATAAACCTCCGGATGATTGTCCGCGATAGCGTTGGCTATTGACTTCAGCAGCATTGTCTTACCGGTCTTCGGCTGCGACACGATCAAGCCACGCTGACCTTTACCGATAGGAGTGAACATATCCACGATACGGCAGGAAGGATCGCTCTGATGGCCGTGTCCAAGGAGATTGAATTTCTCCTCCGGGAACAGCGGAGTGAGGAAATCAAACGGAACCCTGTCACGGATATAGTCCGGTGTACGACCGTTGATGTACTTGATCCTTACGAGAGGGAAGTACTTGTCACCCTCCTTAGGAGGACGGATCTCTCCGGTGACGGTGTCACCAGATTTGAGGGCATTATTCTTTATCTGACTCTGGCTGACGTAGATGTCGTCAGGGGAGTTGAGATAATTGTAGTCCGAAGAACGAAGGAACCCATAGCCATCAGGCATAATCTCCAGAACTCCGGTAGCCTCCACAGTGCCCTCAAACTCAATCTCCGGAGCCTTCTGTCTCTGGTTCGGATTCTGGAAATTCTGAGGTTTTTGCTGGTTCGGGTTCTGACCGTTCTGTCCTTGGAACTTGTTTTTCTTCCTGCGGCTGATGTCACCGGTAGCTGCCGGATCATCCTTCAAATCATCAAAAAGCGCGTGGATGAACTCCTTCCCGTTGACAGGCTTGTCAACATTAGGCGACACCTCTGCCGGTGCCTGAGCCTCACCCTCCACCGGAGCGGCCGCGGCGGCTTCTGCCTGTTTGTTATCAGATGATGCGCTTGCATCAGCCTGTGGTTGCTCAGCGGCTGTAGGCGTGGCAGCGGATTTCGGTTTGCGGCCTCTCTTCTTAGGAGCAGGCTTGGCTGGTTGCTCCTGAGCGGCGACAGCCGGTTCAACGGCCTCTTTCCGCTCATTGGATTCAGCCTTTTCCTTAACCGCTTCCTGCTGTTCCTTAACCTTCTTCTCAGCCTTAGCCGGAGTCTTGCCCTGATCCGGCAATGGATTCTTGCGTGGTCTTCCGCGCTTACCCTTAGGCTTCTCTATTGGTTCCTGGGACGCGGCGGCGGCCTGCGCGTCCAATATCGCAAACGACAGATTCTCATCCGTCAGTTTCTTGATGTTCTTAATCTGATGCTCTTGAGCGACTTTTTCAAGCTGCTCTCTGCTCATCTGAGTGAGTTCGAATAAATTATAAGGCATATCTTTAAATGATTCCGGCATTGTGGACCGGATGATTTTCAGAAATAAATATTTTCGGGTATTTAAAATAATCAGCTTGCGCTGGAAATATGCAGTATGCAAATATAGAAATAATATCTTGAATATCCAAAAATAGGAGTATGGTGCAAAAAAAAGCGGGCGCGCAACCCGCTCTGATTGAATCCTGACTGCCGCTAATTATCCCAGTAGCTGGTGCTCTTCTTGAACCTGAGAAGATCCGCCAGAGCCGCGGCGTTCGCCGAAATGAGGAATGAATATGACTGGTACATTCCTGAAGGCACCCACGACACGGAAATATTGAAGCAGTGAAGATCGTACCTGAACGAGAATTGCGTTGTGGTCATCTTCATAGCTGTGAAATCCCATCCGGACTGCGCCTGCATCGACATCTTGGGAGTCAATTGAATATTACCTTGGACACCGAGAGTCTGAGTGTAGTTATCCTTCTTTATGAGTTGGTTGTTCGTGAAGTTGAACGACCTGTTCATCTGGAAGCTATAGTTGAAATTAAGGCTCCACGGAACATTCGGATTGGTGTAGTACAGCCAGCCTCCAGGAATATATTCACCAGTGATCGGATGGTAGTATATCCGCCTGTAGTAGTCTGCCGGATTGCCCGAAGAACCAGAATCTCCTCCGGAGGACTTAGAGCCGTCATTGCCTTTGACCGTGCCCTTGCCTGACAATGAATATGACAGCGAGGCGCTGACATTGGTGAGCCTGAGCGGGACACCGTTCTCCATTATGTTGTACTTGTTGATCCTCTGGCCTTTCTCGTTGATGGCGTAAGGGTCAAAGTTCATATTACCGTTAACTCCCAGCTTTCCGAAGATTGATGTGGACATCGACACTCCCACATTGTTCATTTTCAAGGAGTCTGCGAGGAAGTTATAACCCGTGGAGATGTTGAACTGATCCAGAAGCTTGACTTTTTTCGAGCCGGTCCCGGTCGTGTCCCTCATATCACGCACCTTCGCCTCAAGGTTATTGCCGATCGAGATGCTCATCGTGGCGGACTTGCCCTTTCCCGGTGCCGAGTTGATCTGTCCCTGATAGATGTTGTAGTCGTATGACTTCTGTACACCGAGGGTGTCGATGTAGTTAAACGTACGCCATCCATTGAACGCCTTGCCTTTCTCCGGACTGAAGCTCATACTGACACTTGGAGAGACCACGTGCCTGAGAGCCTGTATCTTATGGTATTTGCCGAACGTGTACATTCCATAGAGACGGGTGCTCATAGAAATGGATCCGGAGTAGTTGTGGGTTGCCCCGAACGTGCCGAACTGCTTGCCCATCTCGGTCTTCACGCTGTTGGTCTCCGGATCAAAGTAAGCCTCGCTTTTCCTGAAGAACCAGTTCATACCATAGCTCACATTAGGAGCCACATTGACATATTTGAACAACGTGAAATCCGGCAGCTTTATCGAGAAATTGTGGGCCATTCCGTTCTGGAACTTGTCAATGAACCCAGGCTCGCCGAACTCTGACGCCTTGAAATTGATCTTGTTCTGGATCGAGGTATTGTAACCCAATGCGAATTTCTCATAGAAACGCTCCTTGCCGACCCTGTTCTTGATTTTGAACGGGTAGAACGTGGAGACGGAGAACGTGATGTTAGGCAGGGTGAAAGAATATGAGCTGTCCCTTGAGTTCTGGCTGTGCAGAGCGTTGATGGAAAGATTGAATTTTCCGTTCCAGTTCTTCGAATATGAGATAGAGGACGAAATCTGGTTCTGGAGAGCCTCCGAGACAGAATGGGAATTGTAACGGCTGTTGGAAGGGCTGGAGAAGTTCACCGATGCGGAGAAGGATGTCCCAGGATGCGCCTTGGAATCCTGCGAGTGAGACCACCTGACACCGAAATTCTTGCTCTGGAAGAAATCAGAGCTTCCCTTCTCTCCGGTCTGGTCAACTGAGTAGTTTACGGCCAGGTTACCGTTGAACTTGTATTTCACCATATACCTGGAGTTCAGGTTGGCCGCCCAGGAACCCAAAGTGTAGTAGTCTCCGGTCAGGGACATATCGAAATAGTCACCCAAGACGAAATACATTCCGGCGTCCCTCATATAGAAACCGCGAGCGTTCTCCTCACCGAACGAGGGCATCAGCATACCGGTAGCCCTGTCCGGACGCTTAGGAATGAATCCGAAAGGAATTCCGATAGGCAGGTCAACATCCTCGACAACAAGATGTGCTGGACCGAATACGGTCTTCTGCGACGGCTTCGTGACAACCTTGGCGGAAGACATCTTCAAGTAATAGTGAGGATGCTCAAGGTCACAGACGGTATATTTTCCTTTTGTGATGTTGATGGACTTGTCCGGCATCATCTTGATGTTCTTTCCGTGCATAATGCCATCGTCCTCCCTCGTGATCATATTCGTGATCCTGGCCTTCTGTGTGTTGAAGTTATAGCGGACTTCCTCCATATTGAAGGTCTGGTTGCCCTGTGTCATCTCCGGCTGGCCTTTCCACGTGCCGGCAAGACTGTCGTAGGTGCCTCTGGCGAACACGGTTCCGGTGGCCATATCATATTCCATATAGTCCGCCTTCAGCTTGAGGTTCTCGTAGGACACCTCGACATCTCCCCAATAGTACATCTTGCGCTGGCCGTTGGAGAAGTCCTGGCGGATGGAATCCTTGGCTCCGGAGAACGCCGGTCTGGACAAGGAACTCTTCTCAAGCATAAACAAGGAGTCTGCCCTGGAAATCGAATCCGCCCTATGAACCGAGTCCCTGGCGGCTGACAACGAATCCTTCATTATTGGGACAGAATCCTTTATCGGGGTGACTGAGTCCGTCCTGGCGACAATGGCGGTATCAGCTACGGCCTCAGTCCCGGCAGCCTTTCTAAGGTTGCGGTTCCTCCTCACATCCTGCCCGAACATCGAGAATCCGGTCAGGCCGACAAGCGCTCCAATGAGGATAATGTTATATGTATGCTTTCTGAAATGCAATTATTTTATAAATTTGCAAAAGACAAATATACTACATATTTTGGATTTACATCGCAATTTTCTTGCCGTACTCACGGCACTGTCGTTTTCAACGGCCGGATTTCCCGCTTACGCACAGAAGAATCCTTCGGCCTCGATACGTTTGTCAACCGTGGTCATCGATCCTGGTCACGGTGGCAAGGACGCCGGCTGCATAAGTCCGAGCGGAAAGACTATGGAGAAGACCTTAGTGCTGGACATCTCCAAACGGCTGGCCGAGATGATCAAGGCCGGCTACCCGGACGTGAAGGTCATAATGACCAGGAGCGATGACACATTTGTCACACTTCAGGGTAGGGCGGACATCGCGAACGCGAACAACGCGAACCTGTTCATCTCCGTCCACGTGAATTCCGTGCCGGGAAAGAAGAACGGCCCCAATGGCTATTCCGTGCATATCCTCGGCCAATACAACAGCAAGAACAAGGATATGTACGCCGGGAATATGGACGTGGTGCGCAGGGAGAACTCAGTCATAAAGCTTGAGGACGACTACACCACCCGCTATGAAGGCTTCGACCCGAACGATCCGGAGTCCTACATATTTATGAATCTTATGCAGAACGCCTACCTTGAGCAAAGCTTCAAGTTCGCCCAGGCAGTGGACAGGGAAATGAAGGGCGGGACATTCCAGCATAGCCGAGGAATATCCCAGGATGCCTTCTACGTCCTTTGGCGCACGGCGATGCCGGCGGTGCTCATAGAATGCGGCTTCCTGTCCAACTCCGCGGACCGCGAGGCCCTGATCACCGAAAAGGGACGCGCCAGGATCGCTTCAGACATCTACGATGCGTTCAGAAGCTACAAGAAGGAATATGACGGCTCGGACGCTGTCAAGAGCGCCGCCACAGCCAAGGCAAAAAGCACAGTCTCAGAATCAAGCGTGACTAAAGATGGGAAACCGGAAGCAGCAGTGAAAGAGGCCGCTTCCATAGTCTATGGAACACAGGTTCTCGTATCTTCCAAATCAATGTCCGGCAATGATCCTTTCTTCAAGGGATATGACGTTATCAAGGTGCCGGCCGGAAGATTTTTCAAGTATATCATAGGTTACTCCGCTGACTTGAACATTGCAAAGGAGAAGAATCGTTCACTTAGCCGCGATTTCAAGGACTCATTTCTTGTAAAGGTTGAGAATGATACCGCGGAACGTGTAAGAT
>CAVCRL010000141.1:0-7170 GCA_963604455.1 Lachnospiraceae bacterium
GACGATTTCTCTGATTATTAGGGAGTAGGCTTGTGGAAAACTTTGTTAATTGAAAAAAAATCGCTACCTTTGCAGTCCGCAAAATAGTGCGGATTACGTAAAATATTTATTTACAATTAATTAATCAAACCAATGCCTGGATTAATTGGAAAGAAAATCGGAATGACTTCCGTTTTCGGTGCTGATGGAAAAAATATTCCATGCACCGTCATCGAGGCTGGTCCGTGTGTTGTCACGCAACTGCGTACAGTAGAAAAAGATGGCTATGCCGCTGTACAGCTTGCCTATGACGAAATGAAAGAGATACACGCCAGCGCGCCTCTTATGGGCCACTTTAAAAAGGCAGGGACCACCCCTAAGCGCAAGCTTGTCGAGTTTCCGGCAGACTTCGAGGGTGAGCTCAAGCTTGGAGACACCGTCACCGTGTCCGACATCGTCACCGACGATGTGAAGTACGTTGATGTTGTCGGTACTTCCAAAGGCCGTGGCTTCCAGGGTGTTGTTCACCGTTATCATTTCGCCGGTGTAGGCGGAGCGACCCACGGTCAGCACAACAGACTGCGTAAGCCGGGTTCTCTCGGTGCGTCATCTTGGCCTTCACGCGTGTTCCCTGGAATGCGTATGGGCGGCCACATGGGCAACGAAAGGGTCAAGGTCTTCAACCTCGAGATTGTTAAGGTCATCCCTGAGAACAATCTTCTCGTCATTAAGGGTTCCGTTCCTGGAGCCAAGGGTTCTTATCTTGCATTAGAGTTTTAGTTATGGAATTACCAGTATTGAAAATTGACGGATCAGAATCCGGAAAGAAGGTTGTTCTTGACGAGAAGGTGTTCGGTGTGGAGCCGAACGACCATGCAATCTATCTTGATGTCGTTCAGTACCTCGCCAACCAGCGTCAGGGTACCTCCAAGACAAAGGATCGCAGCGAAAACGCTCATTCCACCAAGAAGCTCGGTCGCCAGAAGGGCGGCGGTGGCGCACGTCACGGTAGCTTGAAGTCCAACATCTTTGTTGGTGGTGGCCGCGTGTTCGGTCCTAAACCTCGTCTGTACAGGTTCAAGCTCAACAAGAAGCTGAAGTCTCTCGCACGTTGCTCAGCCCTTACCTACAAGGCACAGGAGAACGCTATCGTCCTCGTTGAGCCATTCGCTATGGAAGCCCCTAAGACAAAGGAACTCATGCGCATCCTTGACGCTCTCAAGGCTGGCCAGAGAAAGGTTCTCGTAGTGCTTCCGGAGAATTCAAACAACATTTTCCTTTCATCACGTAACCTCCCTGAGGTAAAGGTCATCACTGTTGACGAAATCAACACCTACACCGTTATGAACGCCAACTCAATGGTTCTTGTTGACGGTGTTCAGGATGTCCTCGCAGCCAGGGTCAACCGTTAAAAGCGCAAAGAGATGGGAATTTTAATCAAGCCAATAGTAACCGAGAAGCTCACGGCTGAGACTGAGAAGTACAACCGCTACGGCTTCATCGTTGACAGGGAAGCCAACAAGCTTCAGATAAAGGCCGCTGTAGAGCAGTTCTACAACGTGACTGTGAAGGACGTCAACACCGTGAACTATCACGGAAAGAGAAAGTCCCGCTACAGCAAGGCAGGTATGCTCCGCGGCCGCGCCAATCACTTCAAGAAGGCATACGTTACCCTTGCAGGTGATGACAAGATCGATTTCTACAGTAATATTTAAGGAGGGACAAGGCAATGGCAATCAGAAAATTCAAGCCGATTACTCCTGGTACCAGGAACAAGGCTATCAGTGCGTTCGATGAAATCACTGCCAAGAAGCCGTACAAGGCTTTGTTGGAACCTCTTAAGAGCACAGGCGGTAGAAACAACACCGGTCAGATGACCGTTCGTTACCGTGGCGGCGGACACAAGAGAATGTATCGTATCATCGACTTCCTCCGCACCAAGGACAACATCAAGGCTACAGTGAAGACCATCGAGTATGATCCTAACCGTAGCGCCCGCATCGCCCTCGTTGAGTACGAGGATGGTGTAAAGAAGTACATCATCGCTCCTGCCGGAATCAAGGTAGGACAGATCATAGAGTCCGGATCAGGAGTCGCTCCTGAGCTTGGCAACTGTCTCCCTCTCGCGGAGATCCCTGTAGGTACGCTCGTGCACAACATCGAGCTTCGTCCTGGCCAGGGAGCCGCTATGGCACGTTCCGCCGGTACATTCGCGCAGCTTGCCGCCCGTGAGGGCAACTACGCCATCCTTCGTCTGCCTTCGGGTGAGACCAGAATGGTGCTCGTGACCTGCCGCGCGACCGTTGGAACCGTTTCTAACGCAGATCATAATCTTGAGTCTTACGGAAAGGCCGGACGCAGCCGCTGGTTCGGTCGCAGGCCTCACAACCGTGGTGTCGTTATGAACCCTGTTGATCACCCTATGGGTGGTGGTGAAGGTCGTGCCTCCGGAGGTCACCCGCGTTCACGCAAGGGACTTCCTGCAAAGGGTTACAAGACACGTAATCCTAAGGCTACTTCCAACAAGTTCATCATCGAGAGAAGAAAGAAGAAGTAATTAAACGGAATTAAACTTTAAGATTATGAGTCGTTCATTAAGAAAAGGTCCATATATCCAGGAAGCCCTGGAAAAGAGAATTCTTGCTATGAATGATGGTAGCAAGAAGAAGGAGGTCGTAAAGACCTGGTCCCGTGCCAGTATGATCTCCCCTGACTTCGTCGGCCATACTGTCGCAGTTCATAATGGAAACAAGTTCATTCCTGTTTACATCACTGAGAATATGGTAGGCCACAAGCTCGGCGAATTCGCGCCGACCAGAACATTCAAAGGCCATTCGGGCAACAATAAGTAGTAATTATCAAAGGAGAATTCATTATGGGAGCTCGTAAAAGATTAATGGCTGAGAAGTTCAAGGAAGCCAAAAAGAATACAGCTATAGCTAAGTTGAATGATGTTCCTACATCCCCTCGCAAGATGCGTCTCGTCGCTGACACTGTGAGAGGTGTGGAGGTAAACCGCGCGATTGACCTTCTTCATTTCTCGAAGAGGCAGCCGTCTATCCGTCTTGAGAAACTTCTCCGCAGCGCCATCGCCAACTGGGAAGCCAAGAACCCGGATCAGAGCAAGGAGCTGGACAACGGCAACGTTTATGTCAAGACAATTATGGTAGGTGAAGGCCGCACGCTCAAGAGAATCCGTCCTTGCCCTCAGGGCCGCGCCGGAAGGATCCGCAAGCGTTCAAACCACGTCACCATCATTCTCGACGTCAAGAAACCAACAACAGTAGAGGAGAACAAGTAATATGGGACAGAAGACAAATCCTATTTCTAACAGAATCGGTATCACCCGTGGTTGGGACTCTAACTGGTGTGGTGGTAACTATGCTGAGAAGATCGCTGAGGATTATGAGATCCGCAAGTATCTGACCAACCGTCTTGCCAAGGCCAGCCTCTCCAAGATTGTCATCGAAAGAACCCTCAAGTTCATCACCGTGACCATTCACGCCGCAAGGCCTGGATTCATCATCGGTAAGGGTGGAGCCGAGGTTGACAAACTCAAGGAAGAGCTTAAGAAGGTCACCAAGAAGGACGTTCAGATCAACATCTTCGAGGTCAAGAGGCCTGAGGTTGACGCCCACATCGTAGCTGACAGCATCGCCCGTCAGATCGAGGGTCGTGTTTCCTACAGAAGGGCCATCAAGATGGCTATCGCTTCAACTATGAGGGTTGGAGCCGAGGGCATCAAGATCCAGATCAGCGGCCGTGTAGGCGGAGCTGAAATGGCCAGAAGTGAAATGTTCAAGGAAGGCCGTACACCTCTGCACACTTTCCGTGCTGACATCGACTACGCTCTTGCGGTTGCAAGCACAAAGGTCGGCGCTCTCGGAATCAAGGTGTGGATCTGCAACGGCGAGCGTTACGGCAAGCAGGATCTCACTCCTAACACAGCCGCGGCGGCCAACGCGCAGGGCGGATCACGTCCTTCACGCGGAGACCGTGGCGAGCGCAGGGGCGGAGACCGTGGTGACCGTCGCAGCCGTGGAGGCCGTGGCCGTCGCAACGACCGTCAGGCTGAATAGGAATATTCATACGCCAAATAGATCAGGTGGCAGGAAATTTTTTTCCCGCCACCTTTTTGATAAAGAAGGTATTTATACCACACCAAACCACAGATATGTACACGCATTTCAAATATATTCTATTAGCCATAACCGCAGCCTCGTTAATGTTGTCTTCCTGCGGGAATAAGGAATCTGAAGGGAACGGCACGGAAACGCCGGAGCAGGAGACCAAGGCTTATTATCCTAAAGCCTCGGAAAGTTTCAGGATTATGTCCTACAATGTGGGCAATTTCTCCAAGTATCTTCAATTCTCGGAGAATCTTGATATGGTCGCGAAGATGATCAAGGAAGCCGAGGCTGATGTTGTGGCGCTCAATGAGATAGACAGCGTCACCCAACGGCGTAACGTCAACGAGATGGCTCTCCTCGCCGGAGCTCTTGGAGGATGGCAATGGCATTTTGGACGGGCTATGCCCTATCAGGGAGGAGCTTACGGTGAAGGTTGTGTTGTCCCAGGCAACGTGAGGATCCTGAAGAAATACACAGTGGCGCTTCCACTTGACGAAGGAGCGGAGCCAAGGGCCATTGCGGTCATAGAGACTGATAAATATGTCATCGGAGCGTCTCATCTGGATCATATCTCAGCAATCGCCCAGTTGGCGCAGGCAAAGGTCGTGAATGATTGGGTACAGGAGAATTACTTCAAATCTGACAAGCCGGTCTTTTATTGCGGGGATATGAACGCGTCGCCTGAATCCGAAGTGATCGCCACTTTGAGGAAATCCTGGAACCTGCTCTCCGCTACCGAAAACACATTCTCCTCCAGAAATCCGCGCAAGTGCATCGACTACATATTCCACTACAAGAGATCCGCTCCTGTGAAGAAGGTCGCGGCCGGCACGATGTGGAAGTTCCATAACGGAGATGTGACGAAAGCGTCGGATCATCTTCCGATCTATGTTGACGTTGAGTTTTAGCCAACAGTCGTCCTCTGAAGTGAACGGTGGCGGGAAGGGCTTTCCTGCCATTCTTTTATCCACTAAATTGACCTGCTTTTTGCAAAAATAGAGTGGCTTGTAACACTATACGGCGAAAAATGATGTAAATTTGCATTTGCGAAAATATTTAATCACAATAGCACTATGGGTGAATCCAGAAGAAGTTTTTTGAAAAAGTCGGCGGCGGGACTGGCATTGTTCACGATCCTGCCACGTAATGTGTTCGGCGCTATGGGTGGCGACAAGAAGTACGTCGCTCCGAGCGACCAGCTGACACGAGGCATTATCGGCACGGGCGGCATTGGAATGAGCAGCCTTCATTTCGCGAGCGATGAGCGCTGCCGTCTGGTCTCTGTCTGCGATGTGGACAAGAACCACCTCGACAACGCCTTGAAGAAGGGTGTCGAGAAGTTCGGAACCAAGCTCCAGGCCTACTCTGACTGGCGGGATCTTGTGCACGATCCTAACGTGGACATCGTACACATCGCTACTCCGTCACATTGGCACGGAATTATGGCCGTTGAGGCTTGCAGGGCCGGCAAGGACATATTCTGCGAGAAGCCTATGACCAGGACCATCGGTGAGGGCCAGAAGGTTGTGGAGGCCGTCAACAAGTACGGCAGGATCTTCCGTCTGGACACCTGGTTCCGTTTCAAGGACACGTTCTACGGTCTCGGAACGACCGTCGAGCCTCTTAAGAAACTCGTTCAGAGCGGTTTGCTGGGATGGCCTCTGACCGTCAGGATCTCCGGAGCCACGGGCTTCACCTGGAAGTTCTACTGGACCGGTAAGGAAAACCTTGTGCCTCAGCCTGTTCCGGCCGAACTGGACTACGATATGTGGCTCGGCCCGGCCCCCTACAAGCCGTACAACCCTCATCGTGTGCACCAGACCTTCCGCGGCTACTGGGACTATGAGTCCGGCGGTCTCGGTGACATGGGACAGCACTACATCGATCCAGTGCAGTACATCCTCGGCAAGGACGACACCTTCCCTGTAAAGGTCGAGGTGGACGCTCCTCAGCAGCATCCGGACGCTGTGGGAATATGGCGCAGCATCACCTACACCTACGCCGACGGCTGCAAGATCATCCTTGAGGGCGAAGGCTTCGAGAGCAAGGGCAAGGTTCCTTACATCGAAGGTCCTAACGGCAAGGTTTACAAGGGATTCGAGTGCACGATCCCTAACGTGATGGATGTCATCAACTCGCTTCCGGATCCGGAGCCACGCCACACTGACTTCCTGGAGTGCGTGAAGACCCGTCAGAAATTCGCGCTGGCCGAGGACAACGGTCACCACAGCTGCACGATAGTCAACATCGGAGCCTGCGCCCTGCGTCTCGGCAGGACCCTGAACTTCGATCCTGACAAGCAACTCTTTATCAATGATGACGCCGCCAACCAGCTCATCAACCAGCCGATGCGTGCCCCTTGGGGTTCAATGATCCTTTAATATATTCTTGAATATGAAGAAATTACTTACATCTATATTATTCCTTGCGGCCGCCCTTACGATCAACGCTCAGGACGCAAGGCAGAGAACCGTGGAAACCGTTGTGGCTGACGTGCTTGCGGCTATGCCGGCCAACAACGCGGCGGATTTCAACACACAGATAGCTGACCTCGCGGCCGCCGCTCCGGCATCAGTGGTGGAGACCGCCAAGATGATGAAGCCGGCCGGCGAAGGCGTGAAGAACAATCTTTATGAATATGCCCTCACAGGTCTTGCGAGCTATGCCTCGGCCAATCCTCAGTGCGTGGACAAGGTCCGCGAAGGATTCGCACAGGCGGTCAAGGCCACGACAGACAGCAACAACAAGGCTTTCTTGTTGAACCTTTTCCGTCAGATCGCCAAGCCTGCTGACGCTCAGTTCTTCAAGGAATATGTCAGCGACCCCGCTCTCGCGTCCACGGCCGTAGGAGCTCTCGTGGATATTCCAGGAACAGAGGATTTGATTCTTGACCTTGTGAAGGAAGGAACCGCCGACAGAAAACTGCTGGCGACCGCCGCCGCGGAGAAAGGAATCACCGCCGCAGAGCCTTATATTCAGAAATGGGTCATCCCGACCGCTCTGAACTCCACAATGCACGACAACGCTTACTTCTCCGCTCTCGCGGCTATCGGCTCAGAGT
>CAVCRL010000142.1:0-7137 GCA_963604455.1 Lachnospiraceae bacterium
TACGGCACACGTAATAGAGCGCATAGCCGAACGTGATGGCGATGAAGGACTGGAAGCGGGAACGTTTCCAGACCTTGTCAGTGTTCTCCGGAGCCACCTTGACGGCGGACGGAGAACTTATCCTGAAAAAATCGAGAAATGAAGCCATTATCTATGAATATTATGACGGCTTCCTAATCGTGCAATCCCTTTTCGCGGAGGTACTTGAGCAGCTGCTCAGGACGGTCGGTCTGGATGAGGGATGCGCCGTAGCCGATCACCTGGTCGTAGATGAGGGCTGGATCGCCGCAGTCAAGAGCCTTGTCGTCGTCCAGATAGCCGCAGAGGCTTCCCCAAATGGTGTTGATCCAAAGCTTTGATCCAGAGTCGAGGATCTTCTTGAAGCAGTCCTCAACCTCCGGGGTCATCTTCTTCCAGCAGACCTCGTAGGCGAGAGGGACGGTGCCTGTCTCCATATATTCATTGAAAAGAGCCTTTCCGGCCTCTTTCTGGATGTCAATGATAGGCATATACATCATATTGTGCTCGTGGGCGGCCATCTTCCCGGCCACCTCGGCGACAGGCTTCTTGCCCTTGATCAGGATCTGGTCGGTGACTCCGAGTTCCTCGGTGAGGGCGAGAACCAAGTCGTAATATTCATAGCCCTGGTCCACGTTCACGCAGATGCGGTCCTTGCAGCACTCCAGCGCCTCGCGGAGGGTGCAGATGTGCAGGGAGTCGGTGGCCACGCCGTGCGCGCGCTTGAGACGGAACTTCTTCAGTTCATCCAATGTGTAGTCGCTGACAAGGCCCTTTCCTGTGGTGCAGCGGTCGATCGTCCTGTCGTGAGAGAGCACGAGAACGCTGTCCTTGGTGAGCTTGAGGTCGAGCTCCATAATGTCAGCGCCCATCCTGATGATGGACTCGATGGCAGGGATGGAGTTCTCCGGATAGTTGCGCCAGTCGCCTCTGTGGCAGGCCACTACCACATACTTTGAGGCAGGGTCGTGCATCTGCGCCACGATCATCTCGGCCCTGTTAGGGTACTTGGCCGCATCAACCACATTCTTCTTTGCCGTCCCGCAGGAGCAAAGGCACACAGCGGCGGCGATCAGGTACAAAATTCTTGCTTTCATATATTCATTAATTTTTAAAATTTTGTCAGTCAATGTCTAAAGAAGCTTCCTTAGTTCAGCGAGGGCGCAGGAGATGTGGTACTGGACCGTTTTGGGACTTATCATCAGCGCGTCGGCTATCTCTTGGTAAGTCTTGTGTTCGTAACGGTTCATCCTGAAGATCGTCTTCCTTAGGACAGACATATCCTCCAAAGCCTCGTCTATGCTTTTCAGCAACTCGAACGTGTCCATTTGGAACGACGGCTCATACTGCTCCGTGCTGACTCCGACAGTAGCCTTCTGGTACCTGTCGCGCACGCCCTTGCGCTTAATGAAATTCAGGACGGCGTTGTGCGCCATACTGAACAGGTAGGACTTGAGCGAATCAACCTCACGGAGGGCTTCACGGGAGTTCCAGATCTTCAGGAACATATCCTGCGTGATGTCCTCCGCCTCCGAGGAGTTCTGAAGCATACTGAACGCGAAATTTCGGATGCGCCCGGCATACAGAACATAGAGGATGCCAAGAGCCTTGACATCCCCTCCTGCTATCTGCTCAAGTAACTGCTTGTCTTCATTAAGCATTTCACCTGACAAATATAACGATTATTTACCACTTTCTTACACGGACCTTATACATATCAATGTCAACATTGATGATTCTGTCCGGAGCGGAGGCGCTGATGTTCCTGCTGTAGCGGATCTTGTGGGAAGACCAGCTCTCGTCTCCCTCCGGAATGGTCGCGTCCGTGTACCAAACCTCGCCGGTCTCGGCGTTGTAGTTCAGGGACTTCAGAGCGGTGGAACCTGAGAACAAAGGCATCTCCGTGAACTGCTCGGTCTCGACATTGAACAGGTAAGCCCTGCTGCCGGCCACTGTGATGGTGTTGTCGTCCACACGGTTGATGTCGTGGATTCCCCCCTGAGGAGCCGTGATGCTCTTGACGAGCTCAAGCGAAGGTTTGTCGGTGCCGAGGCCGTTGATCTTGAATATCTTGATGACATTTCCGCCAGCGGCGTACAGGACGTTCCTCTTGTAGTCCCAGACAACTCCGTGGCCGGAATAAAGGTCGGCGTTCGCCAATGAGACCTCTGACCTGGCTGAATTATAGATATGCACCTTGTTGTGGTTGGCGGTCGATCCCGTGGATGTGGCCACAGCGATGTAGCCTCCAGGGAGATATTCAGCGGAATGGGCGTTAGGCAGTCCGGTCGCGTGGAAAAGCACCTTTGAGGTGGCGTAGTCCAAAAGGATGCACCATCCGTAGGAGCTTGTCAGCAACAGTTTGGTGCCGTTGTCCACGAATTTGCACTCGTCCAGATGGTCGCAACGATCGGCCGCGAGTCCGAGTTCTGAGGCCGCCGTTCTGGCATCCCACGACCAGACAAGACCTTCCTTGTAGGAATCCTTGGCGATTGTCGCGTTGATGACGAACACGTGGTTGTCTCCGCAGAAAACAAGTTCGGTCGATTCGTCCTCCGCCAGCTTCTCGGTGCTTATCCTCTCGCCCGCCTCAAGGACGATCTCGCTGTGGTTGGCGGCCGTGATCGTCTGGCCGGAGGAAGTGGTTATCTTTGCGGTGAAACCCTTTGAAAGGGTGACAGGAGCGCAATAGACAGGGATGAACACAGAGTTCGAGCGGCAGTCCACAGGAGTGGCCGGAGTCATCTTGACAGACGCCGAGCTTGCGGTGAATGTGCCCTCGGCGATGTCAGCGGTGACCTCGCCGGCAAGATTCTCTCCGCCGTTGGCGGTCAGCTCAAGCGAAGCGACATCGTAGTCCCCCATCGCGACGTTCACGAACACCATACATCCGGCAGGCTTCAGTTTGAAGTCGCAGCCTTCGTAGGAATTGACATTGGCGCTCACCACGTCCAGCATAACGGGAACCTCGGTTCCGTTCTGGTTGGTCGGGATGGTATATTTCACGTTTTTTCCGGACAGACGCACGTCAGCCCCGGAAGGGTACCAACTCAACACCGTGGTCTCAAGCCGGGAGGCCTGGACATTGAACAGGAAATACGAAGAGGTGCTTCCTGTGATTATCGGAGAAGCCTCGGCCCTCTTCGCGATTCCATCCGGCTCCAGCATTATGACACCTTTGTCATCGGCTCCCCAAGACGGTGTGACAATAGCCCCAGCGGTCTTGAAGTCCTTGCTCGCCTCGTAATATGGGCTCAAGGTTATCTTGGCCTTGACCGCAAGATCCCTGATCTCGGAATCCTTGTCCTCCGAGCAAGCGCCGGCGGCACACAAGGCAAGCGCTGCCGACACAATGGATATAAACCTTATCTTATTCATTTTCTTCATTTTTAATGAATATCCCGACCCGGCCGCAGGCTCTCTCCCCGCGGACCGGATCGGAAATGATTACCTTAGGCAGCAGGAACCGCAGATGTCACCACCGTGGGTGCTCCATCCTGAGGCTCTCTGGCCACCGACATATTTGCCGACCATCAGACCGTTGGCTGTCTTGGATCCGATGAAGGCTGAATAGAACACGCCGTCAAGGAGATTGTTGCCACCCATCTGCTTCTGGTTGTCATCGCCGGCGTTCTCGGTCCACGACTCCTTCACGGTTCCGTCACTGTTGAATATGTAGGATGTGTTTCCTACCTGTCCGGAAGTGATGTAGAAGTGGTTCTCGGTGTCCACACAAGGATGCGAGAAATTGAAGGCATTGGACTTTGCTCCTGTGGTGAGGATGTGCTCGTAGCTCCAGTTCACCTTGGTCAGATCCTTGTCGATGTTATAGACGTGGTTGTCCTTGCAGCCGACGAATACGGTTCCGTTCGGAGCCACAACCGGCTCGTAAGGGTTATTGCCGGCGAACACGAAGTTGTCAACGATGATCTCCTTCTTGGCCAGATCAATCGAGCTGAGGCCGTTTGCGACAGGAACGTACATTGTGTTCTTGTCTGCGGCCACGGCAAAGCCGGAGATTCCGACCATATTCGCGCTCATCGTCAATGTCTTGAGCAGCGAGCCGTCCGAGATGTTCAGGAATGTGATTGTCGCTCCGGCGCCAACGACAAGCTCAGTTCCGTTCACGAGGAGACCGGCGACCGCCGTACCTATGGCCGCCTGCCATTTCTTCGCGCCGGAAGCGGCGTCGAGGGCGAACACATTTCCGGCCTTGTCACCGATATAGACTTCCGTGCCGGCGGCGTTGACAGCAGGCGCGGCGCTCTGCATAGAGCCGGCCTCGGTGAACTTCCATTTGAGCTGTCCCTCAGCGGTGACAGCATAGAACTGACCTGAGGATGTGGTTCCATAGTAGATGTCACCCGTCTTAGGATTGACGGTCAGTGGGTTGTAGCTGGCCGAATTGGTTTCAGGGACATATTTCCACTTGAGGTCTCCGCTGATTACATCGAACGCATAGAGAACCGCCTTCTTGCTGAAGGTGATATTATATACGGTCTTTCCGTCAGGCGAGAAGACAGGGCAGCTGGCCTTGAATCCCTCATAGGACGTTCCGGACATCTCCCAATCGTTGAAGAATATGACATACGGACGGATCTCCACCTCAAGGGTCCAGGTCTTTGTCTTGCCCTTGATGTCAGCGCTCAGGGTAACCTGCTGCGCTCCGGTCGCGGTGAAGCCCTTGGAAACCTCGACACCTTCGAGAACCTTTCCGTCAGGGAAGGTCCATTTCACATTCGTAGCGGTAGGATAATCCTCCGTGTTGAATGTGAACTTGATAGGCTGGTTGATGGCGGCCTTTGTCCTGTCAAGCATATAAGGGATCGCCAGAGTAGGCATAGCCTTGATCTGGGCGGGATCCGAAGCTCCCTTAGGATAATTTGCGACAAGAGTGAACGTGTAGTTCTTGTCGTTTGTCAGTCCGGTTACGTCATAACTCTCCTTGTCAGCCTCTATCTCGGCTTTCTGAACGTCGGCCTCTGCTCCTTCCATAAACCAAGTCAAGGTGTAGGAAGTAAGCAATCGGGAAGGACGGGTCCAAGTCAACGTGACAGTGGCGTCCGAAGTGTCCGCGTCAAGATCCGTCACGGCCAGTCTTGAGGTCGTCGGCTTCGCTGAGACCTCGACAGGGTTGGAGATCAGATCTCCATAGACAGCCTGTACGGAGAACACATAGTCATCCCCGTTAGCAAGGTCCGCTACGGTATATTCCTGAGATTTGGTGCGGATGGTCTGCTCGCTGCCTTTGGTATATGAGATGATGTATTCAGTCGGGTTCCATCCTTCCGGAACAGACCACGACAACTGAACCTCCTCATCACCCGGAACCGCCTTCAAATCAGTCACTTGATGACGCGGCCCTCCTGTCTCGGGAATATCCTCCTGCCAGCAGGAGCTCATCGCCAGACAAGCGATCGCCGCAATGATGCAATATAATATTCGTTTCATTTCTTTTCAGTGTTTATCAATATCTTAGTGTTGTTCATCATCAGAATCCAGGATTCTGCCAGAGGATGGAATCATCGTTCACGATCTCGATCTGATCCTGAGGAATCGGGAAGAGAAGGTTGTGCGAATCAAGAGAATAGCCAAGATTCTTGAAGTACTCCACGGCCAATCCAAGACGCACGAGATCGAACCATCTCTGTCCCTCAAGGGCGAACTCCTTGCCTCTCTCCGCGGCGAGTTCCTGGACGAAGGTATCCTTGTCTGGAACTTCTGTTTCTGTCAGCTCCGCCAGACCGGCGCGGGTGCGGGTCTTGTTGAGATAAACAAGGGCATCAGCTATCCTTCCCTGCTGTCCCAAAGCCTCGGCGTACATCAGGACAACGTCCGCGTACCTGATGAACGGGAAATCATTTCCCACCTGCTGGGTGTAAGTGGCATCGTAGGTGTCCATATACTTGTTGATCGCATAAAGCTTACCCGGAGTTATCTCCTGATACTCACCAATAAGGGAGAATCTGTTGTCATCAGCGGAATAGACAGACTTGAACACTGCCGTAGGGTTTGGACGAAGCTTAGGATCAGCGATACCTGTGCTGAACCAATACCCGTGACCGTTGTCGTTGGTCTTGTTATAGTAAAGGGCGAATATGATCTCCTTGTTCATCTTGTTGGCGACATCGAAGGCTGCTCCGGTGGTTGCCATAAGACCAAAGTTCGTGTCCTTCATCGCGTCCTCAAGCACGGCCTGCGCCTCGGCGTACTTGCCGAAAGTCAGATAAACCTTGCCGAGAAGGGCCTGCGCGGCGATCTTCGTCACCCTCGCGACCTCGGCGGAACGTTTGGCCGGAAGAAGATCAATCGCTTCCTTAAGATCCTCGACAAGAAGGTTGTACATCTCCTCCTCCGTGCATCTCGGGATTGTCTTTGCCTGCGCCGGGGTGACCACAGTACGTGTCACCGGCACGACTCCGAAGACCCTGTAAAGGCTGAAATACCACCAGGACCTCATAAACAGGCACTCTCCACGGTATTTGTCCCCGTTCGCGAGAGTCTTGCCGGCCATATGGTCAAGGACATCGTTGCAGCGGTATATTCCGTTGTACCAAGCGTTCCACGAGTCCTTCAGCAGCTTGTTGTTGGATCTTTCCTGAAAATGATCAACGTCATACCTGTCCTGAGTGGAGACGGCCATAGAGACAAGCTCACACTCGTCGCTCCTGTAGGCCAGTTCACTGAGGAAGAAGCCCATATTCGTTTTCAGCTTCTCGTAGCAGCAGTAAACCCCTTGGTTGAAATCATCGTCAGTCAGATAGTAGTTGCCCTCAGTCACGGTGTTGGCCGGATACTGCTCGAAGAAACTGTCTCCGCAGGAGGCAAGGCCAAACGCCGCAAGACCGATCAATGCTGATTTTATGATATTTTTCATATTCATTACAGATTAAAGTTAACACCTACACTGAACGTCCTTGAAAGAGGGTAGGAGCAATAGTCCTCACCCGGAGTGAGAGCGTCGGAGGATCTTTTGTTCACCTCAGGGTTGTAGCCTGAGTAATGAGTCAACGTGAACAGGTTGGTTCCCTGGATGTAGATTCTCATCTTGGAGATGCTGGTGCCTCTGAACCACTTGTCCGGCATCGTGTAGCCGAGGGACAGGTTCTGGAGCCTGAG
>CAVCRL010000143.1:0-7132 GCA_963604455.1 Lachnospiraceae bacterium
CTTTGGATTTGCTTGATGAATATATTCCCGAAGACAAAGTGTCGGAAGATAAGATCGCAAATGGCCGCCGAGCAGTGGTGCGGATGCGTTCGGTTCTCGGTGATGATGCGTTCAGAAACTGCAAGGCGGAACTGCCGGTGGCCATCGGGCGGACATTCGAGGACAAAGTCAAGGTCTTTGATCTGGCCAAAGCTCCTCACCTGCTCATCGCAGGAGCTACGAAGCAGGGTAAGACGGTGGCGATCAATGCCGTAGTCGCCTCGCTGCTATATTCAAAGCACCCGTCGGAACTGAAATTTGTGTTCATCGATCCAAAGGGCTTCGAGTATTCGTCATACCGTCGCATCAAAGATAGTTATCTGGCTATGGTGCCGGGTGAGGAGCCTGTCGTGAAGACCACAAATCAATCGGAGAAGGTGCTGGCATCACTCTGCTTGGAAATGGATCACCGCAGCGAGCTGCTTAGAGACACTGGCTCCACCGACATCCGCGCATACAACTCAAGCACCTCCGAATCATTGCCTTACATTGTCGCCATAATTGATGAATATGCCGACCTGGCCATCCCTGTACGCCGCGACAAGGTGTCCAGGAATATGTCGCAAAACATCACGGAATCCATCATCCGCTTGGCGCGGAAGGGCAGAGCCGTCGGCATCCACATCATCCTTGCCACCCAGCGACCATCCAAGAAAGTCATCACGGATTCTCTCAAGGCAAACTTTCCTGTAAGAATCGCTGTCAGGACAATAACCAGAACCGACTCCAGAGTAATCCTTGACTCTCCTGGAGCGGAGAACCTTGCCGGAGGTGGAGATATGATTTTCAAGATCGGCACAGAGACCGAGCGCATCCAAGGCTCGTACATCAGTCCTGAGGAAATCAACCGCCTGACGACCTACGTGGAGTCACAAAGTTGCAAGAAGACTCCATATACTCTTCCGGAACCGGATCTTGCCCCCGAAGCCTGATCTTGCCGATCTTGGAATATTCATAAAAACAGCAGCGAGGCGGACATCCCTACCTCGCTGCTGTCGTTCTGGTGAAATGTGTTTTAACACAGGCAGATTTGTTTCTTGATCTCTTTTTCCTTCTTCTCGACCAGTTCCCTCCAGAGGTGCGAGTCCTTGAAGTCGCAGGCCGGAATCCTGTCGGAATATTTCCGGACGAACTCCTCGGTTGCCAGTTTCTCGCAGCAGCTCCAGTTGTTGATCAGAGCCTTCCAGTTGATGTAGTCGGCGAACTGGTCGATGAGTTCAGGAGTGAGGCAGTTGTTGTCCGAGAGCTCTTCCCAGTTCCAGTTGTCCTTGAACTTCTCCAGCAGCTCAGCCGAAACGTTCTCCTCCTGAAGGCAGCGTGACAGGGCCGTCCAGTCGATTCTCCTCTTGAACTTCTCCAACATCTGAGCGCTCCAGAAAATGTTGGTGTTGCCTGATACTTCCTTCCAGTCCAGTTTGTCAGCGTACTTCTCCAGTTGTGCCTCGCTGAACGGGAAGTTTCCTGAAACATTGCCCCACGCCTCTGTGTCCATCATCTGGGCGACCACGCCCTCGCATAAATTGATCTTTTCCATACTCGTTTTGTTTTGATGATGCAAAGTAACAACCTTTCGCTGCAAAAATGTGGCAGTGAAAGATAATCTGCGTTAAATGAATATTCCGGGAGGCGTGCGATGCCGGACGGGGCGGGAATATCTCACCCTTGGCGAACGATCATCTCGCAGTTGGCGCAGTCGAAGGCGAGGCGGTAGCGCTTGCCGTTGTTGATTAGAGAAAGGTTTTTTAGGTTGGCTGTTGTCGTCAGGCTGTGCGTACTGGCGTTGCCCTTGCCTTGCTGCCTGCCCGCTTGCTGATGTAGCGGGCAGAGGCCGAGTTCATAACGGATGCAGTACTTGGTGCGCATCAGCTCGGCGTCGGGGCGATGAGAGATCTCGAAAGCGTCATCGGTCTGAGTGGCTCCCAATGACTTGTAGGTCTCACGGGCGAAGTGGTTGGCGATGTTGGCCTTGTATGAAAGGCGGGGGGCATCCGATGCTGCCTCTTGAATATCTTGCACTTGCGACAGGAGTTTAGATTCAAAGGTGGCTGGATCTTCGGCGTTCCCGGTGCGGCTTGCTGTATGGTTCACCGGCAGAGGGATCGCCCGGCAAGGCATCTCTTCCAGTGCGGCTGCGAGGTCTCGCCTGATGGCGTTGAGGGCTGATGCCGGAAGGAACGGCAGCGAGCTGTCCGGAGTCTCCACTTCAAGCGAGCGGAGGGTGAATGAATATATTCCTGTGGCCTTTGAGATTTGGGTGGCGAACATTCCGCGCATTCTTTCAGGGTTCTCCGCTGCGTTGTGTCCCGCTTCACGTTCCAGTTTGACGATTCTCCCGTCCTGACTTATCACATTGATTTTCAGTGAATATGTTGGTTCGTTCTGTCGTTTCGGCAAGCTCGGCGACCGGTCCTCTTCGGTCACTGAGCCAATATCTTCGGTCACTGAACCTGTCGAAGTGACCCTTGGGTCAGAAATCCGCACAGAAATGTCAACCGCCACCGGAATGGTCCTGACCGGCAGGTTGGACTCCAGTTCCTTCTCGAATGCGTTGCTGAGATTCCGGTACAGTTTGGCTCCAGGATAGAGTCCGGCGACATTCCTGCACGTTATCCGGTTCCCTTGACAGACATCGCCACGGAAACCGACAATCTCCCCACGGCCTTTGGACAGAAAAGAGAATCCGTCCCCGTTCTGAAGCCTGTTGGAGGGATCTTTCATCCGCACAGTTATTGTGATGTTCTCCTCGCTTGGCCTCTTGCCGGCCCAAAGGCCTGTCTGCTTAGCAGCGGCAATCACCGCCTTCTTGCTGTTCGTAAGGTTCTGGCGCATCGGACTGATGGAAACCACCGTTCCGACCTCCTCCCCGATTGATTTAGGCGCATCCATCGAGGACCAGTTCTCAGACCGTTTCCCGTCCAAAAACAATTGCGTGTAGCCCCGGTTGAAAGTCTTGGCCAGATCCGGTGTGAACCCGCCTTCACTCCGTCCGAACGAAACCCTGCGGTATTTCCCAGGATTCGCCGCGACCAACTCATCCAATGCCAATGAATATGCCCGGACGACATTCCGTACGTAGGAGATGTTCTTCAGCCGGCCTTCGATCTTGAACGAGCATATTCCCGCATCGGTAAGGTCTTGCAGCCTGTCCTTGAGATTGTAGTCTTTCAGCGACAGCAGGGCTTTGTTCCGCACCAGTACGTTTCCGCTTTCGTCCACAAGGTCGTAGAGAGACCGGCACGCCTGGATGCATTCCCCTCGGTTGGCACTCCTACCTGCGATCCGCTCTGACATATAGCACTGTCCGCTGTAGCAGACGCACAAGGCTCCGTGCACGAAGAACTCCAGCTCGCAGTCCACGGACGCTCTTATCGCACGGATCAGGTCCAGAGACATTTCACGTTCCAGAACCAACCGTGAGGCCCCGAGGCTTTCGTAAAGCCGGGCCTTCTCCGGAGTCCTTATAGCACATTGGGTCGATGCGTGGACCGGCAGGTCGGTAAGTTTCCAGACCGCCAAGTCCTGCGCGATGATGGCGTCCACTCCCGCGTCCTTCGCCTCGGCAAGCAGCCTTTCCGCCTCCGCGAGCTCGTTGTCAAAAAGAATGGTGTTGAGTGTCAGGAATATGCGCGCTTCGAATCTGTGGGCATATTCAGTGAGCCTCCGGATGTCCTCCATCGAGTTTCCGGCGGCTTGGCGCGCCCCGAACGCCGGCCCGGCGATATACACGGCATCGGCACCGCAGTCAATAGCCGCGATGCCGATGTCAACGTTTCTCGCCGGAGCAAGAAGTTCGAGATAATCAGGCATTTCCCTCGCTGAAATTAATTATAGGGACATCCCACGTTGCAAGATGGTTGCCCATCTCGAACTTCCCTTCACGTTACCCCTTCCCTAAATCCCTCCCCTCGGGGGAGGGACTTTCTTCCACCGCAAGCGGTGGGGGAACTTCCAAAAAATTATTTGCTGAGGGAAGCGATCATCTGCTTGGCTTGAGGGCCGAACTTAGGATCGTCCTGAACCTTCTTGTAGAACTCAAGAGCCTTGGCGTTGTTCTTCGCGCCCTGGTAGAGAGCGGCAACAGTGAAGGTGATGGCCGGAGCGTTCTTCGCGTCTGGTTTAACCTCAAGATATTTCTCGAAGTACTTGATCGCGTCAGCGTTCTTGCTGAGCTTCTGGGAAGCCTGGCCGGCGATGAGATAAGCGGTGGCGTTCTCGGTATATTCGTTGGCCTTCTCGGCGGCCTTTACAGCGTCAGCAAGCTTGTTTCCCTTGAAAGCGGCGTTGGCCTGCTTTACATAGATGTTGGAAATCTGCTCCTTCGCGGTCTTCTCCTCACCGTTCCAAGCTGCGTGCTTGAAAGCCTCGATGGCCTCTTCAGCCTTGCCCTGCGCTCCGAGAGCCTGGCCAAGGTAAAGGGCTGTCTTGCCGGCTGTGGTGTCGATGGCGTAAGACTTTGCGAAACCGTCAGCGGCGGTGGCGAAATCCTTCAGTTTGAGAGCGTCAACACCCTTCTGCATCCACATCTGAGGAACGAGCTCCTTAGCCTTCTCGGCAACCTCGGCGTTCTCATATTCCTCGGCGATTTTGGCTACTTCGTCAAGCTTGGCGGCGGCCTCATCGTACTTTGCGTCCTTGATCAGGTCCTTCGCGATCTCAAGGGAGACTCCAGGGATGGCGTTCTTGCAGTTTGCCACGAGCTCGTCGGCGTCAGCGCCTATAGTCTTACCCATTTCGAGAGCTTTCTGGAAGCAGTCGAGGGCTTCAGTCCAATTCTTCATAGAGATGGCTGTGGCTCCATTATTGTAGAGCTCAGTAGCCTGGGCCATATCCTGAGCGGAGGCCATACTTGCTGCCATAAACGCGGCAGCGATTGCGAGAATAAACTTTTTCATCGTATTAAAAATTATGTTTAACTATATTCCTCATAATCGCAATAACCACAAATGTAATAAAAATTTGTGTCAATTGCACATTATTGGCTATTTTTGTCCTAAACGGGAGGTGTCAGTAATGCGTTGCTTTATCAAATCAGTCTTGTGTTCCGCGCTGCTTGGTTTCTCAATAATGATGCCAGCGCAGAATCTGCCCGTTCTTCAGAAGGACGGAGCGGTCACGACCGGCAGTCTCGCCAACGGAATCTCATACTATCTGGTGACTAATCCTTCAATGAAAGGAGTCGCTGATTTCGCCCTTGTGCGCAAAGGCGAGTGCGACACTTTGTCGGCGAGAAAGGAGCTCTCGTCCCTTCCTCACTTCAACAAGACGATTCCTTATAAATTCCTGTCCCGCAAGGGAATAGGCTGCCGTCCTGAAGGGTATGTCTCCTACCGGACCGACGCCACCATATTCAGATTCGATGATGTGCCAGTCTTTGACCAGGCCGCGTCGGACACCACGCTGCTGATGCTTTTCGACCTCATCGCGGCACAGCCTCGCCAACACTCGATCATCATCGCGGGCGACATCAAGCCGGCGGCCATAATCGAGCGTATGAACGTCTTCGCCCTGATGGTGCCGTCCCGCAGTCCCGCCTACAGGAAAAAGGAATATGTCTGGAGGCCTTCCGCTTCGACTGAATATTCATTCATTCAGTCCGACCAGACTTCAGTGACGGTGGATTTCCGCTCGCCGAGGACCCCGGACGACCAGATGAACACGATCCAGCCGTTTATCTCGGAGCTTTTCTCCGGCTCCTTGAGGGAAGTCGTGTCCGGCAGGCTTCGCGAGACCCTTGAGTCAAGAGGGATCCCTGTGCGGAGCGTCAGCGTCACCAACGAGGGCAGCGCCGATAGTCCGGGGGACGAGCATTTCAGAGTGAGCGTGAGTTCAGCCGGCTCATTGCTGATGCCTTCCACGATGGCAGTGGCCTCGACCCTCTCTGAAATCTGCGCCAAAGGCATTGGAATTGAGGAATATAAAGTCGCCCGGAACTCTGTGCTCAACGGTTTCCTCAAGCCGCAGACGAACGATGCCCTTGTCTGCCAGTGCGTCTCTTCGTACCTCTATGGAGCCGATCTGGCCACCCCGGCCACCAAAGCCCGTTTCTTCTCTTCCAGGAATATGTCCCCGAAGGCTGAAGTGGAACTGTTCAACGGTTATGTCTCGGCCCTTTTGGAGGATCTGGACAATTGCAGTGTGGTTTGGACGGGGGAAGATGGGCAATATGACGAATGGCAATGGCCGGTTCTGTTCAAGGCGGCCTGGAACGGTATCGCCCTGCTGGACAAGCCGGTTTACCGGTGGAAGACCGGCCAGCGTGACACTACTGATTTCTGGAACGAAAAGAATAAGGTCAAGATCAAATCGACGGTCACCGAACCAGTCTCCGGAGGTGATATGTGGACTTTCTCCAATGGGATGAAGGTGATTTACAAGAAGATGGACACCAAGGGACGGTTCAACTATTCCTTGATGATCAAAGGAGGATATTCAACGGTAAGAGGCCTGCGGCGTGGCGAGGGGGCATTTTTCTCCGATATGCTCGGGTTGTGCGACATCGCCGGAATGTCGGGCAGAGATTTCCGTAAAACCCTTAAGGCAGAGGGCGTTGAGATGGACTGCGAGGTCTCGGCCTCGGACCTGAGACTGTCCGGTTCGGCTCCGTCCAACCGGCTGACCTTGGTGCTCAAATCCTTACTCTCCGTGGCGAACCAGCGAAGAGCCTCCGTTCCGGCGTTCGAGTCGTGGAGAAAGATGGAATCAGCCTCGCTGAAGCCGGCCTATCTGGACAGCCTGATGTACCCGGACTACAACTATTCCGCGGTCAAGACTCCGTCCGGCCTGGTGGATATGACAATGCAGGACGCGCAGAATTTCTTCGAGAGTCAGTTTGTGAAGTCCAACGACGGAGTCCTCGTGATTGTGGGAGATATGCCTGCCGAGTCTATGCAAAAGATTTTGAGTCAGTATCTTGGCGGATTCCGGGTCAGCAAGTCGTCGTCCGTCCGCCAGTTCAGCCCGTATAAGCTGCGCACTGGTGCCACGACATATTCCCGCATCGGAACCCCTGTGGAGATCAGTCTGGCCTTGGCCTGTGCTGAGCCGTTCACGACAGAGAACTATATGGCATTCAAGGTCGCCAGCCTCGCCCTCC
>CAVCRL010000144.1:0-7117 GCA_963604455.1 Lachnospiraceae bacterium
CGTCCAATCGCCCGATGGTGTCAGGGAACATCATCGGGCATATTCGTGCGACCGCGCTCCGGACCTCCCGGTCATTGACTGGGTAACGGACCGCTTCTCCCTGATTGGCGTTCAGGTCCGCCTTGTTCACCAGATAGGAAAGCGAGCCGATTGTCTTGATCACCGATTCCAGTCGCCCCGTCGTGATGAATGAGCCGAATGTCACCATCCCGTTGGCATAGAGTTGCCAGGATTGCGGAACCGGACGGCTTGTCCCGACAACTTTCGGTTTCTGCCACGGAAGGATATTGGCAATCTTTGGCCGCAAAACTGAGGAATAGCCTTCCGCGGCGAAATATTCAAGGATAGAACTCCAAGGATAGGAGAACGGGTTATTCGTCTCGTGATGTTTTCGTGGATTGTTAAGGATGTAGCCCACAACATTCTTAAGGTATTCCTCAGATTCCACCCTCTCGACCTTGACCCGCACCCTGCTCATAACTTTCGATGTCCCGAATCGGTGGGAATAGTACATACTGATTGTTTTCTTGAATCTTTCTGCGCACCTGACCACATCGGATCTCCGTCCCCAAGCCAATGAGTGGAAATGGGTTGACACGAGCACGAGGATAGCGACCTCGATGTCTTCCCCGAATAGTTTGAAGGCCGCCGCGAATTTGTTCACTCCAGCTATGAAGGCTTTCTCATCCGGAAACAAGTCCACGCCCTCCAGTCCTTGCGAGCAGATATGGAACCATCCAGCCGCCTCTTGCTCTTTCACTGGCTCCTGTCCAGTTTTTCTTTCGTTCAAATCTTTCACCTCAGCCATAAACGCCACATTTTGTTTAAGTTAATATTCAAGGGCGGAATTCCATCCCTTTTCCATCGGCAAGGTACAAACAAATCAGCAAACCATCCAAATATTCCACGGCTAATTCACACCTGGAACTGCAAATCATTGAATATCCGCCATTTCAGGCTCCAGGTGTGAAGGGGAATCGCGCACCTGGATGAGATGGTAGGCCACACAGAGGGCTGGAATGCAGGTGGGGACTCCGAGGTGTGACTTTTCCTGCGCACCTGGAAGCGCAAGTGACTGAACGACAGCGGAAACGGGCTCCAGGTGCGAGGTGGATCGCGCACCTGGGAGAACGGTATGGCCACACGGAGGGCCGTGATGTGGGGCGGGGCTCCGAGGTGCGACTTTTCTCACGCACCTGGAAGTGCAAGTGACTGAACGACAGCGGGAACGGGCTCCAGGTGCGAAAGGGAATCACGCACCTGGAAGAGAGGGAAGGCCACACGGAGGACTGGGACGTGGGGCGGGGCTCCAAGGTGCGACTTTTCTCACGCACCGGGAAGTGCAAGTGACTGGCCGACAGTGGGAACGGACTCCAGGTGCGAGGTGAATCGTGCACCTGGAAGAGTGGGATGGCCACTCAGAGGGCTGGAACGTGGGGCGGGACTCCGAGGTGCGACTTTTCTCTCGCACCTGGAAGCGCAAGTGACTGAACGACAGCGGAAACGAACTTCAGGTGCGAGGGGAATCACACACCTGGGAGAGCGGGATGGCCACTCAGAGGACTGGGACGTGGGGTGGGGCTCCGAGGTGCGACTTTTCTCTCGCACCTGGAAGTGCAAGTGACTAAACGACAGCGGAAACGGACTCCAGGTGCGAGGGGAATCACGCACCTGGGAGAATGGAATGGCCACTCAGAGGCCCGTGATGTGGGGCGGGACTCCAAGGTGTGACTTTTCCTGCGCACCTGGAAGCGCAAGTGACTGAACGACAACACACACGAACTCCAGGTGCGAGGGGAATCGCGCACCTGGGAGAAAGGAATGACCAGGGCTACTGGAAGGGGAAAAGAATGCGAAAGAGATGTGGAAGAAATAAACGTGACAGGGAAATGGTCTGAGAGGACGCAAAAAAATATAAACAAGTGAAAAGTCAAGCAATCGATTCCGTTAATATTTTTAAATAAAATTTAGCCATAGCATATCATTTCCGAAGAAAACCTCTTGTATATTTATAAAATGATACTTTACTTTGCATAATGAATAAATATACCGAGGCTTAATCTGGAGGTTGAGACAAACATCCTATGATTAACCGGGCTTTTTGACAGAAGAGAAAGAAAGAGGTGAAAGGAGCATAAAAAGCCAGAAGGAGGAAGAGGCGGGAAAGACGAAAAAGCGGAAGAGGCGGAAGAGAAAGTACACACACATTGACATACTACACAACAAAACCAATATTTTAAAATTATGTTAAACAGAATCAAGTCTTCGATATTCAGAGGAATGGCGGCTGTTGTGGCTGCTGTCGCTCTGTTTGTATCGTTTTCTGCCGCGGCGGGTGCCCAGAACAGGGGCGGTTCCGTCAGCGGTACAGTCAAGGACGCCAATGGCCCTGTCATCGGCGCGGCCGTTTTTGTCAAGGGTGGATCAACGGGTGAGACCACTGACATTGACGGAAAGTTCAAACTTAACAACCTGAAAGCCAATGATGTGATCACCGTTTCCATCATCGGTTACGAGACAAAGGAGATCGTCTGGAACGGTCAGGCTACACTTGACATCGTCCTTAGGGAGGAAGCGATGGCTCTCAAGGGCGTGGTCGTGACGGCGATGGGTGTCGAACGTCAGTCAACAAGCCTTACCTACGCCGCCGAGACGGTCGGAGGCAAGGATGTGAACGACATCAAGAGCATCAATATGATCAACTCCCTCCAAGGTAAGAGCGCCGGTCTTGTCATCACCCCTAACTCAACGGGAGCCGGCGGATCATCAAAGATCCTCTTCCGTGGCAACAAGTCCATCAACGGAAGCAACCAGCCACTCATCGTTGTGGACGGTGTGCCTGTGATGCAGAACATCACCTCCTCACAGGTCGCCTCCAACTACGGCGGCGAGAGGGACGGCGGTGACGTGATGTCCACGATAAACCCGGACGACATCAAGTCCATCACCCTCCTGAAAGGTGCCTCGGCGGCAGCGCTTTACGGTGCCGTGGCTGCCAACGGAGCCATTATGATCACCACAAAGTCAGCGGCTGAGGGCAAGGTCAACGTCACGGTGTCCAGCAACACCACAGCCGAGAGCCCTATGGTTCTCCCTGAGTTCCAGAACACCTACGGAATGTCCGACAACGGAACCTACAGCTGGGGCGACAAACTCTCCTCAAAGGCTCCGAACTACGCCAAGAAATTCTACCGCACGGGATTCACGGCCAACAACTCGATCGCCATCTCCGGCGGAAACGACTCCTTCGGAGCCTACTTCTCCTACGGCAACGTCTACTCAGAGGGTATGACCCCTGAGAACGAGTACAGAAGCCACAACTTCAACACCAAGGTCAACTTCACCGTCCTTGAGAACGTGAAGATCGAGGCCAGCGCGAAGTACACCAACCAGCACATCGAGAACCAGGCCGCGGCAGGATTCCTCTGGAACCCTCTGACAGGTGTCTATCTCTTCCCGAGAGGCGAGGACTGGAACTACTACAAGGATAACTTCGAGGTTTATGACGCGACCCGCGGATGCAACATCCAGAACTGGACCAACACCGGTCTCCAGCAGTACAGCAACCCTTACTGGACGCTCAACCGCCAGAAGCCTGTCGTTGACCGCAACCGCTACGAGTTCGGCGGCAGCATCAGATGGGACATATTCAAAGACCTCTATGTTCAGGGTCGCCTCCGCTATGAGAGAGGTGAGGAGCACTTCGTGCACAACGCCTATGCCTCAAGTATCGCCAACCTCTACCCGATGGGCAGAATGAAGGACAACCGCTACTTCAGCGACCAGATGTACGGAGATGTCCTCCTCGGCTACAACCACAACTGGAACGACACCTTCTCACTCTCAGTGACAGCAGGTTCCAGCTTCACCCACAGCAAGACCGGCACCGTCGGCCTTTGGGCTGAGGGAACGCAGTTCACCTCTCCTGGCAACGGCAACGTCTACTACCCTAACATATTCACTCCTAACAACTATTACGGGAATATGTCGTCCGTCGGCAAGGGTGACCACTGGAACACGGAGAAGCGTCTGAACGCCGTGTTCGCCACCGCGCAGTTCGGCTACAAGGAAGGCCTCTTCATCGACGTGACAGCACGTAACGACTGGTCCTCAACCCTCGCGTTCACGGACAATGTGTCCTTCTTCTACCCTTCAGTTGGAGCCAGCTTCCTTCTGAACAAGTTCGCCGACCTCGGCCCGAAGGTTGACCTCGTGAAAGTTCGCGCCAGCTACTCGATTGTGGGCAACGACGTTCCGGTCTATATGACCAACCTGCTCTACAGCCTCGGCTCACAGGGCTCAATCACGGCTCCGGACAACGCTCCGTTCAGAACTCTCAAGCCTGAGATGACACACTCTATCGAGGCCGGTTTCGACGGTGCCTTCTTCAACAACAGGCTCAACGTCTCCGCCACCTGGTACAAGACCAACACGAAGAACCAGTTCTTCTCCGTGGCCTCTCCTTACGAGTCCGGCCTGCGCAACCGATATGTGAACGCCGGTAACGTCCAGAACCAGGGCATCGAGCTCACAGCCAGCTGGTACGAGCAGTTCAGCAACGACTTCAGCTGGGAGACAGGAGTGAACTTCTCCTACAACGACAACAAGATCGTGGAACTCGTTGACGACCTTCCTAACGGTCTGACACTCTCCAACTTCGGCGGAGCCAAGATCATACTCACCGAAGGCGGTTCCTACGGAGACCTCTATGTCCGCCAGCTCCTCAAGGACGAAAGCGGCAAGCTCCAGAAGAACGAGAAGGGCGAGCCCGTCATCGGCGACGACAACAACGACCAGCTCAAGTACGCCGGCAATATGAACTCGAAGGTTTACGCCGGATGGAACAACACATTCCGCTACAAGAACTTCACACTCTCTATGCTCATCGACGCCAGATTCGGAGGCAAGGTCATCTCTATGACCGAAGCCACCCTCGACGGATGGGGAGTTTCAAAGAGGTCAGGCGAGGCCCGCGACGCAGGCTCGATCACCGTTGACGGAGTCTCATTCGATCCAAGGGCTTGGTACGAGACCACAGGCGCAAGCAACTTCAACTCACCTTACGCCAATGAGAACTACGTTTACAGCGCGACCAACGTACGTCTCCGCGAGCTCAGCTTCGGCTACACCTTCCGCAACCTCCTCGGCAACGGCAAGAACGTCACAGCATCCGTCATCGGACGCAACCTGTTCTTCTTCTACAAGGACGCTCCGTGCGACCCGGATGTTTCCGCCGGTACAGGCAACGGATGGCAGGGAATCGATATGTTCGCCCTCCCTACCTCACGCAGCTTCGGTCTGAATCTTAAACTCAACTTCTAAACATCTCCAAGACAATGAAAAATATTTTCAAATATTCAGTAGCGGCCTTGTTCGGACTCGGAATCGTAGCCTGCACGGGCGACTTCGAGAAGATGAACACCAGCGATGTGCAGGTGAATCCGGACGACCTCCCTATATCATCCCAGTGCGCTGAGCCGATGCAGTACTGCTATCCTCCTCAGCAGAATATGTTCCAGTTCTGGACAAACCTGACCGTGGATTTCTACAGCGGTTATTTTATGACCCCTAACGGAAACTTCTCCAACGGAGATATGGGTGAGAACAGAGGACATTCAGGCGGTATGTACGAGAACCACTACCTCCACGTGTTCAACAACACAAGAAGGCTCATCACCACATTCGAAGGCAAGGGTGAGGCCGCTCTGGCAGGCGTGATGCGTCTCGTCCAGGCCTACAGCCTTATGATGACGACCGATGTCTATGGTCCTCTGGCCCACAGCTCCATCCTGTCCGGTAAATATGAGTCCTACTTCCCGTTCGACAGCCAGCAGCAGCTGTACGAGGCTATGCTCGATGACATCGACAAGGCTCTTGACGGCTTCGGGAAGATCACCGACAAGGAGAAAGCCGATCTCGGAGCGTTCGACATCTGGTGCGGCGGCGACGTGGAACTCTGGAAGAAAGTCGCCAACACGATGAAGCTTCGTATCGCCCTGCGTCTTTCCAAGAGGGAGAGCGAGATGAAAGCCGCCGGTTACGACCTCCCTGCGATCGCCAAGGCTGCCGCTGCCAACACTCTGGCCAACAACGGCAAGGACATTATGATCGACAAGAGCCTTGAGAACGAGCTCTGGCTGATGTTCGCCTGGGGTGACTGCGGATTCAACGCTAACCTCGTGACATTGATGTCAGGTCTCAAGGACCCTCGCCAACCTTTGTATATGGGCAAGAACCAGGGCGAGTTCACAACGACCGACGGAAAAAAGGTCGAGAAGAACTCCGGCTACTACGGAATCCGCTTCGCCAGCGGCCTTCCTGGCAAGCCTAACAACTGGGGCAACCTCTCCGCCTGGGTGGACAAAGACAACCAGAAGGGCATCTACTCCGCTCCGCTTCCGATCTTCAAGCAGGCCGAGTCCTACTTCCTTCTCGCCGAGGCCGCCCTCAGAGGCTGGACATCAGGCGACGTGAAGTCCCTCTACGAGGAAGGTATCCGTGTCTCTATGGCCAACGAGCTTGCCTACAAGGGCAGGTACGCTGACATCACCGAATATGCCGCCAACGCTGTCGAGGACTACATCAACGGGACCTCCACCCAGATTGACTTCGTCGATCCGTTCGACACCAAGCTCAACACTCCTGCGCTCAACAAGCTTTGCGTGAAGTGGGACAACGGCGCTTCCAACGAGGACAAGCTCGCCCGCATTATGACCCAGAAGTACCTCGCTCTCTTCCCTCTCTCAACCGAGGCCTGGGCCGAGCAGAGACGTACCGGCTATCCAGTTCTCTTCCCTGCCTACGTCAACGAGAGCAACGGCGCGGTCACAACCGAGGAAGGTGTGCGCCGCCAGATCTACAGCAGCAACGCCGGTGACACCAACGCCGAGGGCCTCAAGACAGGAATCGAGCTCCTCAACAAGGAGAATTCCAGCAAGACCGGCCACTCCGGCGACCAGGGCGGAACCCGAGTTTGGTGGGACAACGCCGACAAGGGGAATTTCTAAGATATTCACGAATAGCATTCATCGGAGACCGGCCGCGAAAGCCGGTCTTCTTTTTTTGTTGAAATCATTGTGGAAAAATTTGGAAAGAGGTGGAATAAAATGGAAAAATA
>CAVCRL010000145.1:0-7000 GCA_963604455.1 Lachnospiraceae bacterium
ATGACACAATGCGAGCCGGTCGAGGCCCATTCAAGCTTAAAAGAAGATTGCGGCTGCGCGGCCATAAGGACAGGCAGCGCAACCGCGATCATCAGGGTGACAATATTCTTCATCCTGTGTATTTGTGTTTGATTAAAGTCCTAACTGCTTGAAGAAGTCGTTGCCCTTGTCATCGACGAGGATGAACGCAGGGAAGTTCTCCACGCGGATCTTCCAGATGGCCTCCATCCCGAGGTCTGGATATTCAACGCACTCGATGCTCTTGATGCTCTCGTAGGAGAGGACAGCGGCAGGGCCACCGATGGAGCCGAGATAGAATCCGCCGTGCTTCTTGCAGGCATCGGTGACAACCTGGGTACGGTTGCCCTTGGCGATCATGATCATGCTGCCGCCGTGATCCTGGAAGAGGTCAACGTAAGGGTCCATACGGTTGGCCGTGGTAGGTCCCATTGAGCCGCAGGCCATTCCTTCCGGAGTCTTGGCAGGGCCGGCGTAGAAGACAGGATGATCCTTGAAGTACTGTGGAAGATCCTCGCCTCTGTCAAGTCTTTCCTTCAGACGGGCGTGAGCGATGTCACGGGCCACGATGATGGTTCCGTTAAGGCTCAGACGTGTGGAGACAGGGTACTGGCTGAGGAGCTTGCAGATCTCGCTCATCGGCTTGTCGAGGTCAACGACCACGCCTTCGCCCTCACCGGCCTGACGCAAAGACTCAGGAATCCACTGTGTTGGGTTATCATCAAGTTTCTCGATCCAGACACCGTCCTTGTTGATCTTCGCCTTGATGTTGCGGTCGGCCGAGCAGCTTACTCCAAGGCCGATCGGGCAGCTCGCGCCGTGGCGTGGCAGGCGGACGATTCTGATGTCATGTGCGAAATACTTGCCTCCGAACTGTGCTCCGAGACCGATCTTGTAGGCCTCCTCAAGCACCTGCTTTTCCAGTTCAACATCACGGAAAGCGCGTCCGGTCTCATCACCGGTGGTAGGAAGGGAGTCATAGTAATGGGTTGACGCCAGCTTGACAGTCAAGAGGTTCTTCTCAGCCGATGTGCCGCCGATCACGAACGCGATGTGATAAGGAGGGCAGGCAGCCGTTCCGAGAGTCTTCATCTTCTCCACAAGGAAAGGCACGAGGGTGCCAGGATTGAGGACAGCCTTGGTCATCTGATAGAGGTAGGTCTTGTTGGCCGAGCCGCCACCCTTCACGACGCAGAGGAACTTATATTCCATACCCTCCTCAGCCTCGATGTCGATCTGGGCAGGAAGGTTGCATTTCGTGTTGATCTCCTTGTACATGTCCAGAGGAGCGTTCTGGCTGTAGCGCAGGTTTTCTTCGGTATAGGTCTTGTAAACACCTTTCGAGAGAGCCTCGGCGTCATCGAATCCGGTCCAGACCTGCTGTCCCTTCTCTCCGTGGATGATCGCTGTTCCTGTGTCCTGGCAGAAAGGCAGTTTGCCTTTGGCGGACACCTCAGCGTTGCGCAGGAAACGCAGAGCCACATATTTGTCATTGTCGGAAGCCTCCGGATCGCTCAGGATCTTGGCGACCTGCTGGTTGTGGGCCGGTCTCAGAAGGAAGTTCACATCCCTGAAAGCGGCGTTCGCAAGCATAGTCAAAGCCTCAGGAGCCACCTTGAGAATAGGATGCCCCTCGAACTCGCCAAGGGACACGCCCTCGCTTGTCAGATTGTAGTACTCAGTTGTGTCCGGTCCCAGCTGGAACATCGGAGCGTATTTGAATTCTGCCATATTAATGAAATATTTTAGTGATTATCAGTCAATGTCTTCAATCGGAGCCGTCGCGCCGCCGGAGCCTTCCTGCATCAGGTAGCGCTTCATGAACTCGTTCAAGTCACCGTCCAGCACGCCTTGGGTGTCGGCGGTGGAATAGCCGGTCCTCAGGTCCTTGACCATCTTGTACGGATGAAGGACGTAGGAGCGGATCTGCGAGCCCCACTCGATCTTCTTTTTCGTGCCTTCGATCTCGGCCTGCTTCTCCTGACGCTTCTTCAGCTCAAGGTCATAGAGCCTCGACCGGAGGATGCGGAGGGCGTTCTGCCTGTTGTCCTGCTGGAAGCGGGACTCCGTGTTCTCCACGACTATCCCTGAAGGAATATGCCGCACGCGGACTCCGGTCTCGACCTTGTTGACGTTCTGGCCGCCGTGGCCGCCAGAACGGAACGTGTCCCATTCCAAGTCCGAAGGGTTTATCTCGATATTGATCGTGTCATCGACAAGAGGATAGACGAAAACAGACGAGAATGTGGTCTGGCGCTTGCCCTGAGCGTTAAACGGAGAAAGACGCACGAGTCTGTGCACGCCGTTCTCGGCCTTGAGGTAGCCGTAGGCATAGTCGCCCTCAACCTGGATCGTGGCCGACTTTATTCCCGCCTCATCTCCCTCAAGAAGGTCAGTCACAGTCACTTTGTAGCCGTTCCTCTCGCCCCAGCGAAGGTACATCCTCATCAGCATCGAACTCCAGTCGTTCGCCTCGGTGCCGCCCGCGCCGGAATTTATCGTCAGCACGGCTCCGAGGTTGTCCCCTTCCGCGCCCAACATATTCCTGAGTTCCAATGCCTCGACATCCTCTACCGCTTTTGAATATGACTCGTCGAGTTCCTGCGTCTCCGCCGTGGTGACGGTCTCGTCGGTGCATCCGCCCAGACTTTCCTTGGCGAAATCGTACAGGACATCCAGGTCATCCACCTCGGTGGAAGCCTTGTCAAATCCTGTTACCCAAGACTTTACGCCGTTCAGGTTCTTCATAAACACCTCAGCGGCCTTCGGGTCGTTCCAAAATTCCGGCGACTCCGTCTTCTTCTGCAATGCGGCTACCTGCCCACGTTTCCCGGGGATGTCAAAGACACCTCCCCAACGTCTCCAACCGCTGATGCAGAGCCTCAATCTGATCCTTTAGTATCATTTGCTCTCCATTTTAAATTTATTCCTACAAAGTTAATGATTTTCTCTCTGATTCGTAACTTGTACATATAAATAGATATCGTTCTAAAAACAGGCGACCTGATGAATTGTAAAAAAATTCCATCAACACACAACAATATTTGAATATTGTTATTATCTTTAAAAAAAATATTCCGATATTGTTATGGTTACGATAGACTACTTATATCAGATTTCCAATAGGAAAATCAATCAAATTCCTCTGGACTATAAAAGACCTCTGTATCATCGTATTAACTGGGACAACCGGTTGATTGGGATAAAGGGGCCGAAGGGCGTCGGGAAGAGCACACTGATTCTCCAGCATATCAAAGAATCATTCCCGGATAGGAGTAAGGTCCTTTATGTGTCGCTTGACAATATCTGGTTCACCACGAATGACCTCATAGACCTCGTGGAGTACCATTACACACACGGAGGAACCCACATTTTCCTTGATGAAGTTCATAGGTACAAGGGATGGCAACAAGTAATCAAAAACATATACGATGATTACCCAGACCTGCATATCGCCTATACCGGTTCGTCAATCCTTAAGATTAAAACCGCTGACGGAGACTTGTCCCGAAGGCTACGTTCCTACGATATGAATGGGCTATCGTTCCGGGAATATCTCGCGTTTGAAGGTGTATTGGATTACCAATCCCTGAAGCTGGAAGACATACTGACTAGTCATATTTCCATCGCTTCCGATATTACATCAAGAACCAAGATTCTTCCGCACTTCGAAAAGTATCTGGAATCCGGGTATTATCCGTTCTATAAGGAAGAGGGTGACGGATATCTGTCAAGAGTGCAGGAAGTGGTGATTCAAACCATAGACATTGACATTCCAGCAATTGAAGACGTAGAGTACGACACGCTTCTAAAACTGAAGAAACTAATGGTAATCCTGGCGAAGCAGGTACCATTCATCCCTAAAATGAATGAGTTTTATAAGGAGATGCAGACAAGCCGCGAGCAGGGGCTGAAACTTTTGGATATCCTTGAAGACGCGAAATTGATAGCTATGCTGAAGACTCCGGCGAAAGCATTGAAGCATATCTCGGCTCCGGACAAACTGTATTTGGACAACACGAATATGATGTATGCATTGAGCGAGAATGCCCAGATAGGGACTATCAGGGAGACTTTCTTTATGAACCAACTTTCGCATTCCTATAGCGTTTCACTGCCAAATAAAGGGGACTTCAAAGTCAATGACAAATACCTGTTCGAAGTCGGTGGTAAGAAAAAATCATTCGAGCAGATCAAGGATGAGGCCGACAGTTTTCTTGCCGTGGATTCGATCGAAATCGGGAATGGCAACAGAATTCCACTTTGGTTATTCGGATTCCTTGAATAGAAACGGTTTTCTGAGGGTCCCGGTCGCTTCGACAAGCTCAGTGACCGGGGGAAGGTGGTCGCTGAGCCTGTCGAAGCGACAAAATGGTTTAAATCGCAGAAACCATAAACGTACGTAACTACTTCATAGAAGGAATCACAGTCTTGATGAGGAGGCCTTTCGGAGCGCCGTGCTTCAAAGGAGTGGCCTGGAGGTTTCTGGAATATGCCCTGGTCGCCGCGGCGGATTGCGGATAGACCTTCCCGGCGGCCTGGAGGGCGGCGCGGAGCATCGTCTCGTTCTCATCGCCTAACTGATAGCCATCAAACGGATTGTCTTCAGCCCGAATATCGGCCGGGATGCCGTCCGGAATCGATTCATTTCGGCCGTTGCAATCGGCGAACTTGCTGATCATCACGTACATTCCCCAATCCTTGATCAAAGAATAATCATACCTGCTGTTGTAGAAGTCCTCCGGGGCAAGCAGGATTCCGGCGCAGTACTTTCCGTAGGTCTGCTGTCCGACAAGAACCACATCCATATAAGGCCTCAACCCGACGATCAAGCCTTCCGAGGCGGAGGCCGTGCCGCCGGTCACGATAGCGTAAACCTTGGATATTCCCGGATTGGCGTCCGAGACATCCACCTCATCGCTCTTGCTGTTGAACCTATGCTTTGTCGAAAAATATGTGTTCGTGTCCTCTCCCTGTTTCTCCCAGGCATCCGCAAGAATGGAGTTATATACCTCAGTCTGGAATATGTCCTCAGCCAGGACATTGGCCTGCGGGGCGATCATAGAGGCCAGAACGTTCTCGGTGAAGGCATAGCCGCCACCGTTGTACCTCAAATCGATGACGAGCTCGTCTATATTCATTGATTTGAAGTTTCTGAACACGTCAGGCAGGGACTGGGAGGACTTGAGGTCGAAGCCGGTGTAGGCAAGGTAGCCCACCTTCTTTCCGGCGACATCGAATGTCTTGGTCACCAGGATCGGGTCCTCGTACATATCCACCGCCTTCAGGCTCACGGTCCTGACATCGCCACTGATGCTGCCGTTCCCGTCAAGGCCGGTGATGCCGAGACTTATTGAATATGAGTTGAATGCATCGTAGATATTGCTTTCAGTTATGGCCTTGCCGTCAAGTGTGATGATGATGTCGCCACGCTTCAGCCCCGCGTTCTGAGCCGGCCCTCCGTTGCTGACATAGCTCACAACGAGGAAATATTCCCCATCCCTGTTGCTGATCCTTCCGGCCTGAAGGTCATAGCCATATGTCAGTCCCAACCCCTGCACGGAATTCCGGAACGATTCCAGGTCATCCGTCAGGATCGTCCATTTGTCCACTTCCTTTCCACCCTCGCGATAGCGAATGCTCCGGACAACCTCGATAGGCATCCGGCAAGTGTCAGGATCCAGCCGCTGAAGGTCCTTCTCAATTTCCTCATTCCAAAGGTAATACGACCCCAGCACATCAATCGCGTACTTGTCCGCCTTCGCGACCTCCGGCGAGGGCGCGTCCCCCCTCTTGTCCGCATTGGTCCCCACGCAGCCCGAAAGCCCCAGCATCGCCGCCGTCAGCACCGCCGCGGCTCCGCACAGATTCCTTATTCTCATATTCATTTCCTTTGAATCTCTAAATATCATATTTCTAATCACATTCATAGTGGATGTAAACACACAAATATATTCATTTTTTTGACATCAAGCCGCCATTGGACGAAAATTCATTTCGAAAATTCATTGATTACAATGCCTCTTTCATTTCTTTGTTGTATCTTTGATTGAACAAAATGACTTTGCGGCGATGATCGGGATTTTTGATTCGGGGTCGGGCGGGCTGTCCGTGCTGCGGGAGGTGCTGAAGCTTCTTCCGGAGGAAAGGTTTGTCTATTACGCGGACAACGCCAACTGCCCGTACGGAGAAAAGACACCCGAGTTCATCCAAAGCCGATGCAGAGCGATCACTGAATATCTCCTCTCGCGGGGAGCGCGGATCATCATTGTGGCGTGCAACACTGCCACAGCCGCGGCGATCACCACTTTGAGAAATGAATATCACGTCAAATTCATCGGGATGGAGCCGGCGGTGAAGCCGGCCGCGCTCAGTTCTAAGACAGGAGTGATCGGTGTGCTGGCGACAGCAGGAACGCTGAAAGGGTCCAAATACCTGACAACCAAAGGGATTTACGAGGATGATGTGAAGATCGTCGAGCACGTTGGGCAAGGGTTTGTGGAGTTGGTGGAGAATGGGATTCTGGACGGGCCGCAGGCGGAGGAGACGGTACGGAAAAGCCTCCAACCGCTGTTGGACGCAGGTGCGGACAGGATTGTGCTGGGATGCACGCACTATCCGTTTCTGAGGGATGTGATTCAGAGGATCGCGGGGCCGGATGTGAAGATCATTGATCCGGCGCCGGCGGTGGCCAAGCATTTGATTGAGGTGATGAAAGAGGAAGGGTTGATAGAATCTGGAAATGTGGCTTCGGCAGGCTCAGTGCCCCATCCGGACATAGACATCGTCACTTCCGGTGACAACACCTCAGCCAAACGGATTCTCAGCATAGTTCTTGAAGAGAACAAGGTCCGCCAAGGAAATCAATAGCCCTCGGCAATCAGACAACAGAAAAAATGGCTCCGGCCAAAACATATAAAGATATGGAATCAAACAACGGAATCGAGGTCAAAGACTTCGCCTACTGCTCAGACAAGTACCA
>CAVCRL010000146.1:0-6882 GCA_963604455.1 Lachnospiraceae bacterium
GGTTCGTGCGCTTCGGAATCCAGGACTGGTGGAAGAAGAAGGTCGAGGAACTGTCCAAGGGTATGGCCCAGAAGGTACAGTTCATCACGACCGTGGTTCACAGGCCGTCACTGATGATTCTGGACGAGCCGTTCTCGGGATTCGATCCGGTGAACGCCGAACTGATCCGCAAGGAGATCCTTCGTTTGAAGGACGAGGGTGCGACGATCATCCTCTCGACCCACAATATGGAGTCCGTCGAGGAGCTGTGCGACAACATCGCCCTCATCAACAAATCGCATCTTGTGATCACCGGCGGGGTCAATGAGATCCGTCACAAGTACGGCAACAACAACATCGAGCTGGTTTACACCGGCGAGGACAAGGTGAAGGATGCCGAAGGAATATTCAAAGTTCTTTCAGACGAGGACAACGCCGGCCGTCACACCGCCGTGCTGACGCTCGGGGAGAATGTCTCTTCCAATGACGCGCTTTCGGCCTTGCTGGCGCAGGACATCGTCGTCAACTCATTCAAGGAACTGATTCCGAGGATGAATGACATATTCATAAAACTTGTAACAGAGGAGGCATAGTTATGAATTTCAGAATAATAAAGACTGTCATCGCGAGGGAATATCTCACCCGTGTCAAGAAAAAGTCATTTCTTGTTACTACGATCCTTGTGCCGATTCTGTTCGCCGCTACTATGATCGTGCTTGGCATCATTATGTCCGGTACCAAGGAGAGGAAGCAGGATGTGGCTGTGGTCGATCGCTCCGGCATCGTGATGAGCCATCTGGAGGACACTGACCGGCTGACGTTTACTGATTACTCCACAGAGAATCCGGATTCGGTCAAGGCGAAACTTGAGGAGTATGGGAAGGATGTCCTCGTGGTTGTCTCTCCGCTGGATTCCGTCAAGAAGACGGTCTCCGTCCAGACATATTCAAAGGACCCGCTTGGAGTGGAGTTCACCACAGGTCTCGCCAACAAGGCGAATGACGCGGTTGAGGAGTACCGTGTGCAGCAGTACGGCATCGACAACCTGTCCAAGATTATGGATGAGGTGAAGGCGGATGTGAAGGTGACCGAGTACACGATGGATGACAATGGCAATGAATCTGTCTCTGAGTCAGGAATATATATGATCATCTCGATGCTTCTTGGCATCATAATCTGGATGTTCATTATGATGTTCGGAGGGCAGGTGATGTCCAGTGTCATCGAGGAGAAGACCAGCAGGGTGGTCGAGGTCCTGATCTCGTCCGTGAAGGCAATCGACTTGATGTTCGGTAAGATCATCGGTGTGGCTCTTGTGGCTCTGACCCAGTTTTTCCTGTGGATTGTCCTGACCGGTGTGCTGGTTTCTGTCGCCACAGCCTTTGTTGGGAAGGATATGTTCGCCGAGATGTCGGGCAATCCGGAGATGATGGCCCAGACAATTGGTGTCACCCCTGACCAGATGCAGGCTTTGGGGAACGCCACGGCCGGTCTTACAGTCGCCACGGATTCGACTGAGGTTGTCGCCGGCGAGCCTGATGATATGAGCATAATCATCGGCACGCTCGTGAATATTCCTTGGGTGAAACTGATTGTTTCATTCCTTATCTACTTCATTCTGGGATATTTGCTTTATGCTTCGATGTTCGCGGCTGTGGGCTCCGCCGTTGAGAACGAGGGTGATTCCCAGCAGCTTCAGATGCCGCTGACAATCCCGTTGATGATCGCCTATTTCATCATCCTTGTGGCGTTCCAGAACCCGGACAGCGGAGTCGTGGTCTGGGGATCGATGATTCCGTTCACATCTCCGATCGTGATGCTGGCCAGGATTCCGTACGGCGTTCCGATGTGGCAGCTTGTTGTCTCTATCGTGCTGTTGCTGCTGACATTCTTCGGCTGCGCCTGGCTTTCCGCCAAGATCTACAAGGTCGGAATCCTGATGTTCGGCAAGAAGTCCACGTTCAAGGATCTGTGGAAGTGGTTGAGGATGAAATAATGTAGAGATTTTATCGGAGGTCATTGCGGGCAACCACGCTGGCCTCCATTTTTTATATTGGTTCATAATGAGAAATCTGCTGATAATCACTTTATTCCTGACGGGAGGTCTCAGCCTCTGCGCTCAGGATCGGACGATCACCTGGACGACAGATCCGGTGGACGGCCATCGTACCGGAGTCGTGGCCTCAAATGCGACAAACGTGGCTGAGGCGATGGGCACGGTCAAAGGTTGTACATACTATGCCCCTAATGGGCGAAAGTTCCGTAAGGGCACGGTTAAGGATGTCGCCAAGATAATGCTTGACGCCCAGCCGGCGATGGCCAAGGTGAAGACCGTGATCGGGCATTCGACAAGGGCGATGGTCAGAACCTATCCAGAGTGTGAGATCTACGATTGGTACATAGACGAGTTGATGCGCGCGACCGCCGACAGCACCGGAAAGCGGGTTGACATCGGATTCGCCAACAGAGGTGGAGTCCGGATCGATATGCCTGCCGGAGAGGTCCTCTACGATGACATAATGTCGATGTTCCCGTTCCGCAACTATCTCTGTTATGTGGCTTTGCACGGACGTGATGTACGTGTGCTGCTCAACCAGATGGCTTCCACAAGTCTGCAGATCGTCGGTGGCGTGAAGGTCACTGTGAAGAATGGCAAGATAGTGTCCACCACGATAAACGGTGAGCCTCTTGATGATGACAAGATCTACGGAGTCGCCACACTGAATTTCCTTCTTGACGGCGGAGACGGCTACAAAGTTGCCAACAACGCGGTTGAAATCATAAAGTGCAACGGCTACCTCTACGACACGATGCTTGCCTACGTCCGGAGTCTTACGGAGGCTGGTAAGCCAATAGAGTATGAGAACCAGCACTGGATCACAGTTTTAAAGGAGGACGAGAAATGAGAAAGTTGATTTTAGGAATATGTCTGCTCGCGGCATTGGTGAATATTGACGCTGCGGCCCAGAAGAGACTAACCATCCTTCACGTGAACGACACCCACAGCCACCTTGAGCCGGAGCGTGCCGGTGAGCGGAAAGGCCTTGGCGGCGTGATTGAACGCGCGGCCTACCGTGACAGCGTTGTGAAGGCTGACGGAAAGCGTAACGTGCTCCTCCTTCACGCCGGTGACTTCAGCCAGGGTACGTCCTATTTCTCCGTGCTCGGAGGCGACATTGAGATCGACCTCATAAACGCGATGAAGTACGACTGCGTTACCCTCGGCAACCACGAGTTCGACAACGGAGTCGATGAGCTTGCCCGCCGCTTGGCCAACATCAAGTGCCCGGTCGTCTGTGCGAACTACGACTTCTCGAACATCGCTCTGGCGAAGTACGTGAAACCTTACGCCATCGTGAAGAAAGCCGGAATGAAGATCGGAATCATCGGCCTTATGCCAGACATCACCACCCTTGTCTCCAAGGAGGTCTCAGACAAGATTCCTGCCTTTGAGAACTCCGAGGTAGTCAACAAATGGGCCGAATATCTCAAGACCGAAAAGAAGTGCGATATGGTCATCGCCTTGACTCACATAGGTTTCGAGAACGAGCCGTATGTTGACCGTACCCTTGTAAAGAGAACCCGTAATGTGGATCTAGTCGTCGGCGGCCACTCCCACACCTATCTTAAAGAGCCATACTACGAAAACAACATAGATGGCATTCCCACTCCCATCGTCCAAGACGGCGAATGGGGCCTCAACATCGGTAACCTCAAGATTTCTAAATAATCCTAAAAGTCTGCCAGTCTCTTCCTGAGAATCCGCAGACTTTTATTATAATTGCTTCAGACTTTATACGAGTTCATATTGATGATTTTTTGAAAGTAAAGAATATGGCAATCTTTTCAAAAGAATTATGGGGAATGCTTAAAGGAGCCCCTAATGTTCAGGAGGCTGTTAAGGTCTTTACTGTTGATGATAATTTCAACATTGACAATCTTGTAGAATATCTTTCGAAATTCAATGCGCAATCTGATCCTGCTGTGTTGTACACCCGCATTGAGGCAATAGACCTTAGTGTACAGAAAGATCGGATTCCTATGGATGAATCTTTTGATTTTGAATCATTTGCGAACTCGTTGGAAATTTACGATTATATATATGACAAAAGACGGGTTGTTCTTGATGATAATGAAATCCCTGTCCTTTCAGATAATATCGTATTGAAGTCTGATGACTTCAGGAGCAAAGCTGGAATAATTGATGCTATTTCTACGTATCTTTATATTACCGTAGGTTACTTTAAACCAGTTGTGCCCTCTCAGGATTTCAATTTCTTTTATCGTAATTGTGATATTCTTGGAATAGAACTTCCTTATCCGCCTCATACTAAGGACTATGCTGAGTATCTGAAATATTATGCTGATATATGTGATGTGATTCAGCAGTGGCAGGATAAATATGAACTTACGGAGGCGGAGGCTTGCGCTTGTATCTATGAGGTTGCTCCGATCATTGCGGGCAATGATTCAGAAACGAATCTTCCTAAACCAACAAATGTTTGGCTTACGGGGGCAAGCAAGGCCGATGTGAAACTACTAGAAGAGAAAGGAATGGATATCAAGGCAGTATGGGCTTGTAATGAGTGTACAAGAAAGGGTGATATCGTCGTTCTTTATGCTGTGTCGCCGCATAGTTGCATTCATTCGATCTGGAGGGCGGAGACAGATGGATTTTTCAATCCATTTGATTACTATCACAACAGGACTGTTGTTTCTCACGGGATTAAGGTTCCGCGAATCAGCCAGAAGGAACTTGAGGCGGATTCCGTGTTTGGTGCACTACCAATGATGAGAAATAAAATGCAAGGTCTTAATGGCCGTGAGTTGCCTTCCGCCGCATATACTGCGCTATTGAATATGATATCTAAAAAAGGTATGGATATTTCTGAGCTCCCTGTTCTCTATGAATCCAAGGAGTGGAATCCTGGCGAAATCAAATTAGAAAAAGATGTAGAGGAAAAGATTCTTATCCCTGTCTTGCGTGAACTTGGCTATGATGATTCCGATTGGACAAGACAACTTGAACTTCAGGCTGGGCGTGGCCTCAAGGCCATTCCAGATTTTGTGTTCTTTCCAACGGGAGATAAACATCACGAAGTCGCGCCTTTTGTGATTGAGGCTAAAAAGAAAATGATGTCGAATCTTCAAAGGCGAAAAGATTTCAATCAGGGAGTCTCGTACGCAAAGATGCTTATGGCCACCATTTTAGGTATATGCGATGAGGATCGTTTAGTCCTTTATAAGAGGACGAAAGACGGCAAGTTCAACTATGATGAACCAATTTTTGAACACCATTGGGGTGAAATCAGTACGGATGTTGAAGTGTTTGCCGAACTAAAGAAACTCATCAGCCCGAGTGTGATAAAGTCGTATATTCGGTAAGGTTGATTATATGTAAGTTGACTACGACAGCATTATTAACCTATTATGGCGACCAAGGGCGCATAAATAGGTATTTTTGCTCCAGTTAGTGGTAAAATAGCGTACGACGGCAGCATTATCTTCAAATAATGTTGCCGTCAACCAATCAGAAATGTTGCCCCTTGCCGATTTCATCGTGAATTTACGAAACGCTTTCAGCCTAAAGCTTAATAGAAGCATCTGGAGGGCACATTGACGTGAAAATCTTGTATCCCGAGTTTCGGGTTTTTCAGCCGGATCAGCCCTCTGTGGGCATAGGAACATTATGTGGCTGAAAGCATTTTGTAAAATCTTGACTGTCCGCAAGTGGCTTTTGCGGGACGATACTGATTCCGTACATTTCCTGTCTTGTAAAACAATTGTAGACCATTCTTCCAGGTATGAAAAACTATGCGCACCTGAAATATTATCCACCTGATTACTAATGACTTAACATTTTAGGTGCGAGTATATTCGCACACCTGAGAGTCGACGGCCGCGGTACAGGGCCTTCTATTGGTGTTCCGAACTTCCAGGTGCGAGAAACCACGCGCACCTGAAACGCTATCAGCCGGACAAACAATATGTTACTCTTTCAGGTGCGAATATGTTCGCACACCTGAGTGTTATTGGCATATTATGGAATAGTCTGCGAAGCCTCGGAATCGAAAATTCCCGTATTCTCTACACGCCAACGTCTATGGGCTGCCCGATGGCTATTCCTTGGCTACAGGCTGAAGGTTGACGGTCTGGTAGAAGGCCTGGGCCTCTTTCACCAAAGTCTCGTCTGAGTTTTCCTTCACGGTCTCGGAGTGACTCCACGGGGCGGTCTCGGTCACGTCGAACTGCTGGACTCTGCGGACAGGGGAGAGGACTGTCAACACATCGTCGCTGAAGTAGCCGAGATCCTGATAGGTGGCCATAAACGCCCTCTGGTTATATTCAGAATCAAGGATGTTCTGGCCGTAGAACTTGGAGTCGTAGGAGAAGTGCAGCAGGGAAAAGACGGTCGGCATCAGATCGATCTGGGAGCAAACCTTATCAATTCTTTGAGGGCGGATGAAGCCCGGGGAATATACGATCGCCGGGATGTGGTACTTGTCCACCGGAATGCTGGTCTTACCGGCGCTGGAGGCGCAGTGGTCGGCCACGATGACAAATACGGTGTTGCCGAACCACGGCTTGCGCGAAGCCTCGGCGAGAAACTGGCCGATCGCGAAATCGGTGTACTTCACGGCGGCGGAGCGCGACTTCATCTCGCCGTCGTAGGTGATCTTCCCTTCCGGGAAGGTGTAAGGACGGTGGTTGCTGATTGTGAATATGATGGCGTGGAACGGAATCCCGCTCTCGGCCTTCCTGTCAAACTCTTTCAGGGCCACTCTGTAGGAATCCTCGTCGCAGGTACCCCAGATGTTGCTGAAGGTGATGTCCTCCTTCGGGTAGCAGGACTTGTCGATGATCTCGAAGCCGTTGCCGGAGAAATAGGTCTGCATATTGTCG
>CAVCRL010000147.1:0-6802 GCA_963604455.1 Lachnospiraceae bacterium
ATGAACCAGATGTGGAGGCTCACTCCTACCGTGATCCACAACATCGGCAAGTTCGCGATCGGTCTTGAATATGAGCTCACAAGCGTTCAGTACGGTGACTACAAGACAATTGACGGTGTGAAGTACATCGGCGCCAACGGTCTTGCCGAGGACAACCTCCACTGGATCACCAACCATCGTATCCAGGCTCTGGTCAAGTTTACTTTCTAATATTATTGTTTGACAAGTCAAGGCTGTTGTCGGCCTTGCACGGAAAGATTGACGCTATGAAGAAGATAATCCCAATGCTGGCATCGGCCATCGCCCTGTCACTTACCGCTTTACCCTCTGAGGCACAAAGCCATCTGGTGAAGTTGACCAATCATCTTGAACCATACGGCTTTTTCCGCGCGAGCGCCATTTTCGACGCCCGCGACTCCAAGGCCGACACCGAAGACTTGTTCTACTATATTCCTTACGACAAGGAAATCAATCTTGAAGGGAAAGATGTCTGGTACAATCCTTCCTTTAAGATGTCCGCCATCACGACACGAGTGGGCGTGAACCTTACCGGTCTCCGGTACGGCTCGTTTAATGTGACCGGCAGGCTGGAGGCTGATTTCTACTTGATGAACGGCAGCTCAGCATCGTTGCGCCTGCGTGAGGCTTATCTGAATCTCAAATGGGAAGATTTGGGTGAAGGCTTCAACTCCGCGGCCTTCAAGGTCGGCCAGGCCTGGCATCCGATGTCCGTGGATATGCCTTACAGTGTCGGTTACGAGGTCGGCTCTCCGTTCAACCCTTATGCGAGGAGTCCTCAAATAATGTTTGAGACCTTGTTCCTTAAGCATTTCGCATTCACTGTCGGGGCTCTCTATCCGATGGAGTTCAGACCTACCGGACCGCAAGGCCCGTCGGCGGATTATGTGAAATACGGTCTTATCCCTGAGCTCTATGCCGGCCTGACGTTCTCGTCACAGCATTTCACCGCCAAGGCCGGAGCCGACTTCATCAGTCTGAGGCCACGCTGGCGCACGACCACGGCAGGTGTCTGGAATGACAAGGGAACCGATGTCTCTGACCGTATCTCGATGATCAGCCCGATGCTTTACGTCGGGTTCTCCAAGGGACTTTTCAAGATCAACGCAAAGTCCGTCCTGGCCTCGGGAGGTGACCATCTTCGTTTGATGGGTGGCTATGCCGCATACGATATGAGTGATGTCTATCACTATAAGTACACACCGCTCCGCTCATCAACCAGCTTCCTCTCACTTAGTTACGGCTCACAGTGGCAATTTATGCTTATGGCCGGGTTTATGAAGGCCTTGGGATCGTCAAAGACTCTGATCCCTTCCATAAAGACAGACTACACGGATCCGGACAACATCTATTATTTTGAGGGCGGCTTCAAGAACATCCGGCATATTATGCGTCTGGCTCCGGCCGTCGCCTTCAACCTTGATCGCCTCACGATCGCTGTCGAGTACAACGGCACGTGCGTGGATTACGGCGACATAAACGCCCTTGATCCGCACGGTCTGGCTACGAGCGACACGCACTTTATCATAAACCATCGCGCTTTGGCCGTGGTTAAATATTCTTTCTGATAACGTATGATTTTTCGAGCTATTGGTATGAGGCACATCCAGTGCCTCGCTGCGGCCGTTGTGTCGCTGTTGGCATCGTGCTCCGTTGACAAGGAGTATAGCCTGATAGACAAGGATGTCGATATGACTGTCAATGTCGGCAAAGGTGTGGAGATGCCGGTGGGAGACTTCAAGATGGTCTCGATCGAGACAATGGTTTCTTCCTCCGTCAAGAATTATTTCAAGGATCAGGGTGACGGCTTTGTCGTGGTGTTGCCGTCCACCTTGCCGCTGCCGACCCAGTTCGGCACTTATGAGGTGAAAGGAATCGGTGACGCTGACACCAAGGACCTCCGTGTGGACAACATTGAGTTTTCGATGGACATCCTGAACACGATACCGTTCCGTTTCTCCTGCACGGCGGAGGCGATAGACACAGACGGAAACCTCTGTCCTGATGTCAAGGTCGAGATGCAGGCCTCAATCGCGGGTGGGGATATTCAGAATCCATCCTCCACTCCGGTCTTGATGAAGCTGGCCTTGAAGGAAGGTGAGATAAGTTTCGATGGGTTCAGGATCAGATTCTTCATCACTGAGGTTCCGGCCCCGGGCACGGTTGTCTCCAAGGAGCAGGGCGTCCAGATAATAAACTCCCGTCTCCGGTTCCCGGACGGCATAACCATTCTTGACAAATGAGAAAGATAGCCATTGTCGCCGCATTGGTGATTGTTGCTCTGGGCACTCAGGCTCAGGACTTGCAGACCGGATATTTCTCTTCGGGATATACCTATTCCTATAATCTTAATCCGGCATTGCATTCGCCATACCGTTTTGTAACTCTGCCGACCATCGGCTCGACTTCTGTCGGCTTCCTCGGAAACATCGGTATGGGCAGTCTGCTCTATCCGCAGAATGGAGGTTTTGTCACGTTTATGCATCCGGATATCTCAGCTGAGGAGGCTCTGGGAAAACTGAACGAAGGGAATAACATAATCTCTACTGAGGTCAGCACCAATCTGTTGGCCATAGGCATAAAGACCGGCCAGCTGTACAACATTATCGATTTCTCTTTACGCGCGTCTGTTGACGGTGTACTTCCTTACGACCTTTTCCATTTTCTCAAGACCGGGACATCCGATGCGGAATCATACGATTTCTCAGGTCTGAAAGTGCGTGGATCCACATTCGCCCAGATCGGAATAGGCTCTTCCTTCAAGTACGGCAACCTTACCGTCGGCGCAAGGTTGAAAGGCCTGATCGGCCTTGCGGGGCTAAGTGTCGATATGGACAGGATGAATATGCGCCTGACTGGTGACGAGTGGACGGTCTCGGCCGAGGGAACGGTTTCCGGAGCCTATGACGGAATGAAGATAGCGACTAAGGAATCCTCTACGGGGGCATATTCAGACATCATAGATTTCGATAATTCGGAATATTCCAAGAAGATAGGTTTCAATGGGTTTGGTGTCGCGATGGATCTTGGCGTGACGTACGGGATAGGCAATCTGGAACTCTCGGCGGCCCTTACGGACTTTGGCGGCATAAGCTGGTTCAACAACCTTCGTGGCCGTACCGCTGTCAATGATTGGAAATATTCAGGAACGAAGGATATTGATCTTGAAGAGGGTAATACGGTCGGTAGCGAGCTCTCGAAAGCCGCTGATGAGCTGTTCGAGTTGTTTGAGTTCCGCAAGGAGGATGAGGAGAGCGCGATCCGTATGCTTCCGGCCACTGTCCGTGTCGGAGCCAAGTACAAGGTCGTGAATAAGTTGGCGGTCGGGGTGCTCGGGACTTACAGGTTCAATAGTCTTATTCCGTACCGTGAGGCACGGGTGGCGTTGGATTACAACCCGTGCAAGGCGCTGGATCTTACCGGAAGCGCAGGTATCAGCAACTATGGCGCTACACTTGGCGGCCTTCTGAATATCAAGATTCCGGGAGTCGCCTTCTTTTTCGGAGTGGAGTCCATCCTTGGAAGGATAAGCCCTCAGTGTATTCCTCTTGACGAGATGAACAGCCGGATTACATTCGGAATGAATATATCCTGGTGATTGTCAAGATATTTCGAGTCAAGAAAAGAATGCTTGGATTTTGATGATATGCCCGTTTCCTCGGAAGCGGGCTTTTTTATTTCGGCAGCCTGCGCCATATTCCCAGAAGAATCCTGCGACAGGGGTGAAGTGACAGCCAAAGGCGGATTTTCAGGCGGTAGGAGAGCGAGTTGACATCAACTTGCTTTTCCCCGTTCTTTATTATTGTTGTCACCCGTCCGAAAATTCCGTCGGTGGCACATCTTTCCTTTGAGCGCAGAATCCCGTCCCCTTGGATCTCGGCTACTTCATTTTCAATCTTGAGGATTCTATGCAGATAGTATTTTCCCTCGGCCTTGAAGAGGACGATGTCTCCGATCTTTGCCCGCCGCCGTTCCTGCCCCTGGGGAGTGCAGGACTCGATGCCTTCGAGCACGACAACATCCTTCCCCTCAATGATGAACGGAGCCATACTGCTGCCTTTGACCGGAATAGTGACCGACCGCCCCTCCCGCAGGAGAGAGATGACCTCCCCGAACAAATCCTCGTTGCTGATAGTCATATTCTGCATACCGCTTCCAAAGTGGGAATATCCCATTCGGCAAAGATACGATAATCTCTGAATATTCCGTATTCCCCGTATTTTGCTGTCAGTGCCGTCAATTGTACCGCTATCTGAATATTCATAGATTATTTTAGAAAATTATACATTGAGATTGCCGGAATATTGAAAAAATATACATATATTTGCATCGCATTTGAATAAATATGCTTTGAAATGAAGAGTAAACTTGAGAGGCAGAGAATAATAAGAGAGATCATCAAGGACAATAAGGTCTCTAATCAGGAGGAACTTTCCGCACTGCTGGAGCAGCGTGGGCTTAGTGTCGCGCAGGCGACTCTGTCAAGGGACATCAGGGAGCTCCGGATCACCAAGATACACGACGGAAACGGCTACAGCTATAGCCTTCCGCAGCCGGGGATGTTGCGAAACACTCTTCGCGATACCTCAATGTCGTCCGACAGCATCGACAGTCTGGAGTTTTCCGGCTCGATGGCGGTGATCAAGACGCGGCCGGGCCACGCAGGGATGATCGCCTCGATCATTGACGAAGGGCATCTTCCGGAGGTTATGGGCACGTTGGCCGGTGATGACACGATCCTGCTTGTGCTGAGGGAAGGATTCCGGCACGAAGATGTGACATCGTCTCTATCTGAGATATTCAAAGGCATCGAGACCAAAAGGGTTAATTAATTTAACGGACAAAACAAAAGATGACGCAGGACGAATTGACTGTTGAGGTCGCTTCGGACAAGCACCTCATTTATGTCGATGAGATTCTAAAGACAATAGAGGAGGCGGCCAAGGTAAGGGGCACCGGCATCGCGAAGAGAAAGCCGGAATATGTCGCCCAGAAGATCAAGGAGGCCAAGGCCGTGATCGCTCTTCAGGGCGAGAAGTTCGCCGGATTCAGCTACATCGAGACTTGGGAGCACAAGCAGTACGTGACCACATCCGGACTGATTGTGCATCCGGATTTTCGTGGTTTGGGACTTGCCAAGAGGATCAAGGATCTGACATTCTCGCTGGCCCGCACGCGCTGGCCTCACGCCAAGATATTCAGTCTCACAAGCGGTGCGGCCGTGATGACGATGAACACCCAGCTGGGTTACAAGCCGGTGACTTTCGCTGAACTTACGAGCGACGAAGCCTTCTGGAAAGGCTGCGAGGGGTGCATCAATGTGGATGTGCTGAAGCGCACCGACAGGAAGTACTGCATCTGCACGGGGATGCTTTTCGATCCGGAGGAGCATCTTCCGGCGAAAATCCCACAGGAAGTCCTCGAAAGGATCCGCAGGATCGACGAGGCCGAGAATGACAACAAAAATTAATGAATATGGAAAAGAAGAAAGTTGTGGTCGCTTTCAGCGGCGGTCTGGACACATCCTTCACGGTGATGTATCTGGCCAAGGAGAAGGGCTATGAGGTTTACGCCGCGTGCGCCAACACCGGTGGATTCAGCGCCGAGCAGTTGAAAGACAATGAGAAACACGCCTACGAACTGGGTGCCAAGGAATATGTCACCCTCGATGTGACCAAGGAATATTACGACAAGAGCCTCCGTTATATGATCTTCGGCAACGTGCTGAGAAACGGTACGTATCCGATTTCGGTTTCCTCCGAGAGGATATTCCAAGCTATGGCCATCGCGCGCTATGCCAAATCTATTGGTGCTGACGCCATCGCCCACGGTTCGACAGGTGCCGGCAACGATCAGGTCCGCTTTGACATGACTTTCCTTGTGATGGCTCCGGGGATCGAGATCATCACTCTTACGAGAGACATGGCGCTGACCCGCCAGTTTGAGGTTGATTACCTTAATGAGCACGGCTTCAAGGCTGATTTCAAGAAACTTAAATATTCCTACAACGTCGGTCTTTGGGGCACTTCCATCTGTGGTGGCGAGATTCTGGACTCCACTCAGGGACTTCCGGAGGAGGCTTATCTGAAGCAGATCACGAAGGATGGCTCCGAGACCATCGAGATCGAGTTTGAGAAAGGTGAGATCGCCGCTGTCAACGGCAAGAAGTTCGCTGACAAGGTTGCTGCCATTCAGGAGATTGAGTCGATCGCCGCTCCTTACGGCATCGGCCGTGACATGCACGTCGGGGACACCATCATCGGCATCAAGGGACGTGTCGGTTTCGAGGCCGCCGCTCCTATGCTCATCATAGCGGCGCACAAGTTCCTTGAGAAGTTCACCCTCAGCAAGTGGCAGCAGTACTGGAAGGATCAGGTTTCCAACTGGTATGGAATGTTCCTGCACGAGAGCCAGTACCTTGAGCCTGTGATGAGAGACATCGAGGCGATGCTGGAGAGCAGCCAGAGGAATGTGACCGGCAAGGTGACGATGGAGCTTCGTCCGTGGTCGTTCTCGACCGTTGGCGTGGATTCCCCTTGCGACCTTGTCAAGACCAAGTTTGGTGAATATGGCGAGATGCAGAAAGGTTGGACCAGCGAGGATGCCAAAGGCTTCATCAAGGTGACTTCCACCCCTCTGCGTGTCTATTATACCGCCCACAAGGATGAAGGAGAACAGCTCGAAAAGGAATTGTAAATTATAGTGTTTATCTCAGTCGCGGAAGAAACTCTTTGAGCCACGAAGTGGCGAAGGTAAGTCCCTCCCCCGAGGGGAGGGATTTAGG
>CAVCRL010000148.1:0-6782 GCA_963604455.1 Lachnospiraceae bacterium
CGCCGGCGAATCCGTCCCCGGCCACGCCCTCTTCCTCACCAAGGTGGAATATTGACGTCCTACCGGAGTTCCTTGAATTCCATAATATCAAGCATCGAGAACAGTATTCCATTTATCGAGGAATTCCAGCTTTGGTGGAAGTGCCCATAATACCAGCGGTTTACCGGCTGATGATTCGTGGTCAGGAAATCATAGATCTGATCCATCACTTTCCTCTCTTTTGAGCAATCTTCCAGCAAGGCGGGATCAACCTGCGCCCACCCGGACAATCCAGCCTTGTCAATAAGTTCACAAAACGAAGGCGCGGTATGAGTCACGACGGTGTCTATCAATATGTCCTGTATGATGACAGACATACGTTCCTGATCAAAATACGGCATCTCATTCATCCAATATGTCGAGGTCAAAGCGGAACGGAAACGAGAAAACTCCGCAATCCTTATTGAGCGATCCACGCTGACAGCACCTCCGACGCACAGTATGTTATGGCCACAAGCCTTTATCACACCATAATCCGGAATAGTCCTAAATCTTTTATGACGAACCCTCTGTTCGTTGAAATACGACGGATCATCGTGGTTCCCACGCACCATCGCGATGTAATTGTTCGACTTTGACAACTTGGATGAAATCCGGCTGAAAACCTGTTCATAATAAGCAGGTCTCTCAAAACCGAAACCACAATCTCCAGCCACAATCAAAAGCGTGTCGCTCATCCCGTAACGCACACACAACCGGAACACCAATTCTCTGAATTCCCCGTGAATATCCCCACATATCACAATGGATTTCACATCCGGATAGTCAAACACATTATCCATCATTGCCTTAATATTTGAGACATCCGCGTCAATGCCCGACGGATTGAATCGTATGTACCTATAGCCGCATTGTCCAGAAGATCATTCACCAATGGACTATTCTCTTGCTGTGCAACCTCATTGTCTAACATATCCGCATAATACACCTTGTGATCTTCCGAGAGCATATTCAATAAATCAGAGGCGATCCATTCCGCACCGGCTACGGTCTGATCGAAGGTTGAAGCATCCAGACTTATTGTCTCGGGAATGGAATCGCTGGACAAAGCCAAGGCAATGTATGCGTTTTCCAAAATATACTGCATATCAGCTGCGTCCTTACGTGTCATCAGATGCCGGTCACACCAAGCATCAAGTTTAATCAGCCATTGCCCACTGAGTGAAGCCATCCTAAAGGCAAACCACTCTTCAACAACGACCTTGTCAGCATTCTTCATCACATCAGCAAAACAACGTACTGACATAACCGGGTTGCCTTCCGGAGGCCAAGCGACCATTTCTTTACGCGCGATGTCACCGAATGGAACTATGTCCACCTCATAGTGGCCAGCCTCAACTCCACAGTAGTAAAATCTCTGTTTCTCAGGAGCTTTGACAAAACCGTCTTTTATAAGAATATCAGTCAGCCCCTCATATTCTTCCCATCTGTCCAAAAGCACAGCCACATCCAAGTCCATTGTACGCCTTGGAGCGTTTCCCGTCTTTAATAGTTTAAGGCTTAGGTCACGCGCCATCGCACCGACAACATAGACCTCAGCTCCAATCTCTTTGTAAGCCTTTGCCAAGGCTTCCAGAACACTAACCAGAAGGTCATTGCCAAGTTCTTCTTTCTTTAATGTATAGGTCATATTCAAATCAAAGTTTTAATTCTGCCCGCAGCCTCAATGCTCCTATCATCACCGGTTGACAGAAGATCCGCATAAACGACCAACTTAGGGATATCTTCCCCCGTCCAGAATTTACGATAAACATAGATTTCGCCTTCCGGATCCGGAATCATTCGCCCTGTAGCTATCAGACAATCAGCTGACTCTTCGACATATATATCCCATTTTTGAGGGCGAAGATACCCATCCATCAAGAACGCCGCCGGCTCCCCGCCCCACCGGGCCTGAGGAGACATCCGGATATCCGTCCAATGTTCCCTGATTGACTCGGCCAGAAATCGGAACCTGCATATCAACTGATTCTTTTTCCTATCTTCGGAATATTCTCTCGCCCACCGGTCAATCAAATTGGAACGTTTCCGCAAGAGACGCCCTTTGGATGTGTCAACCACCAGTCCTTGCTCCGCCAACCCCGACATCACGCCTTGCACGGATCCAAGTGACAATCCCGTCTCTTTCGCCATCTGCCTGTATGTCTTGCTGATGTTTGCCCTGTCCTGTAACAGGAACAACACCAATCTCATTTCTGCCTTTTGCATAGTTGTTATATTATTTTACTGTGTTCAAAAATTTTGAACGCTATAATATTTTTGAACATAACTATGCAAAAATATAACATTATCAATACATTTACAAATATTTTAGTTTTTCAAACCGATAGTGCCGCCTATGTATCCGGCCCCGTCCCCGGCCACGCCCTCTTCCTCACCAAGGTGGAATATTAACCTGCCGCTCGTACTTCAACCACAAGTTGAATATCAAATCAACCCGTCAGCACCATCTATCAGAGGAGCACAAAACGTCAATATCGCTCCTGTCGATGACTAAAACGCATACGACGGCAGCATTATCTGTGGAAAACGCTACCATCGCGATTTTGGAAGACTCAATACGCTTTCAGGCCGTGTTCCCCGATTAGACGTATGGAACCTTAACGTATATCGAAGACTGCATCACTTCCATTATGTTCATATTCACAGACACGCATTTTTAGTTTCTCCGGAAGGATTGAGGCGAAATCGGCTTTGTCATCTTTGTGGATTGGAACAATGAGTCGAGGATTGACCTGCTCGCAAAGGCGCACAAGATCCTGTCTGGAGGCGTGGCCGGATGTGTGAAGATTTTCTTTGACGGCACAGCCTCTTTCCCGGAATTGGTTCACGAAATCATACAATTTCTGATTAAATGCCGTATTCCCGTCACGGTTGTCAATGTAGCCGTGGAATTGGGAATATGCAAGGCACGTCTCTTCAGGCTTACAATCTCTCAGAATATTGTCCAAATAAGACTGAAACTTCCTGCCGGGCCTTATGAGCATCACAAAACCATAGCGAATCATCTTATCTCTCATCCATTTGACATATGGATTGTAGGAATATATCTTATCAAGGTCGAAATGGTAAAACGGCGTCCTTCCATCGGCTTGCCTGGCAATAAGTCCAAGTTGTCCTTTCTGATATGAGTCGACAACGAACGGCCTTTCAGCGGATTCCATATTCGCGCCGTAAATTGATTCAAGACGGTCAGTGTCAGTAGAAGAGCAGATTATAAATGTATTCTTATACTGTCGGAACACCTCTTTGAATTCATTTTTCAGAACCAACTCGCGACGCATTGATTTACCATTACCGTCCACATTGGTCCCTTCTGTAATGAGGACATCAACGTTTCCGGCAATATGGTACCTGTCAATCACTTTGTAGATGCCCTCTCCCATATATCCGTGACCACGAAAGTCTCCTGTGTGAAGGACAACTTTTCCATCACACTTTACTTTGAGCATATAAGAGTCCGCGGCGGAATGGCTGACCTGGAAAGGAGTGACCGTGATGTCATCAATGACAATAGGACACCCTTTCCGGTATTTTTTGAACAGCTCTAATTTCCTTAGGCATTTCAGGCTATCCTTCTTCAACTCGTCAGCGTTAGCCATATGGCTGTATTTTGCCGTCACCATATCGTGCGCCAACGGACCAATAAACTGGTCGATCTCATCAGGGACGTACTGAAACAGCCCTATATGATCGCCGTGTATGTGAGTATAAAAAACAGCTTTGGCATTGCCAAGCAGAGCCGCGGCCGCCTTTTCCGAAGCATATTCATCGTCTGATTCTCCATCGCCCTTTGGCAAGTTGTGCCCCAGATCAATGAATATTCTCGTCCCTTTGGAAGACTCTATTTCAGTGATGCATCCTCCGATCTGGTTGCCGCGATGGATGGTTATCTTCATTGTTTTACAAGAGTCCAACAGCAATCCTCGGGAAGACTTGGAGTGTATGGTCCGCATCCTCTATTTTTCTTTTGCTCCACGAACCAATCATTTTTCACGTTAAGTGAATAACAGTTGATGTCTTCAGGAAGTTTCGCTCCTCTATGTTTAAGCCAATATTGCTCATTTGCGGCTATGATAAGGCGGGCAGTTCTAGCAACATCCTTCCAGCAAAAATGCTTGCCGTTTTTATGGTGGACATTATTTTCATCCAATTTGTCACAATTGAGTTGAATATAATTTTGATAGTCCTTTATTTGTGTCGCCGCCGCACTTGGATTATCCGAATTATTGCCAAACTTGAGTTCGCAGATGACATATCCACTATCAGAATGGCCTATAAGATCCAGACTAGGCCGCCGCGAATTACGACGGTCATCAGGAGGTACAACAGGAAGTTCAATGTCAAGCCATTCAATTATTTCTCCATCAATCACAGAAAATTTATGCAGGATAATGGCTCTCTGGAAAGCGCCTTCTTTTGGTGTCTCAATCGACGTTTCGTAATCACCAAGATTAGTTTTTAAAATATTCTTCACATTCTTTACAATCATAATAAACTGATTATAAATCATCCAAATATGTTCAGAGCAATTAAGCCCTGAGGTTGCCGTGGAGGTGGTAAGCATGAATTACTTTTGACTATCGAGCGATCCCGTGCTTTTCCCACATCCACGTTTCGTATGACACTTGTGGATCATTTCAATTTGGTTTTGTTTCTCCAAGGCCAGAGAGCCTCGACCGCAATCATCGTGCATCCGATGAAATGCCCCTTTGGCACGAGGTTTTGGAAAGGCGGAAACTTCGGATAACCGGCTTTGTCACCCAGCAAGATTGCCTGCTCTTGATAGACTGGTACGCCATATCTGTCGCTGAGCGCACGGTTGATGGCCGCGTCTTCATAAACCGTGATGGTGTCCGGATTCCGCTTTCCTGCGAGAATCTTCTCGAATAGTTGCATACGGCCGGGACTCTGTATGGCGTTCAGAAGAACCAAGTCGGACATTGACTCCGGGTCGAAGTCGAAGAGCCATTCCTTCATTTTGTCAGACTCGAAGAAGATGGTGCCTTCCGTCGCTCCGCGGCTGAACAACCTGAGTGTGGCTTCATCCAGCGAATGCCAGCCGTCTTTAAGCGTCCGGCGGAACTTGTCCAGATTGGCATTTGTTTTAATCCTAAGTTTGACATTCCGGAGTTCTTCACCATCTATGAAAGTGATTTCAAACAGTCCGGCTTTGGTTTCGGTCACAATCTCGTTTTCCCGGCCGGAAAGGACTTTCCTGGCGACATCCAGACAGCCGGTTCCGGCTTCGAAGGGGATCACGGCTCCATCATAAACCAATCTGGAAAAGCAATAGAACGGCAAGTTCCATTCAACCGGATTGGCGTGGGTCACACTGGCAAGGTATAATAGGTAGGAATATGGAAAAAAATAGTAACCAGGATTAACCACGACGCCGGAACGGCGCATTTCTGAAACCAATTCACACATAAGGACGATCAAGCATTCGCGACCGGGATCCGCATCCATCCAGTCCAGCTCCTCTGAGAGGCGCTTCTGAAGAGTTTCGATTGTGACAGGGGCATAGGTGGCATAGTCCGTGTTTTTGGCGCGCTCAAGGGCCCTGTTGATTTTGTTGAGGACTTTCTCATTCATTGGCTTATATGTTTATTTATCGGATTTCTCCCGTGACCCTTTCTATGACTTTCTTGTCTGAAAATGTCATAATATATTAATACGAAGTAAAATTTTTAGAAACGGTTATTATGGGTCGAAATTGGCGTCTTGCGATACATTATTTTTCAAAAACCGCTTTCCGAATGCGTCAATTATGCTTGTAAAAACGCCAGTAATTTATTACATTTGCAAAAAACGATTTATGCCCGTTAGATTTTATCTTGACAGACGTCATAACCGCTATGGTGAGGCTCCAATCAGGGTTGTCTGGTCTTTCAATGGAGACAGATACCAGACTACCTTAGGGTTCAGTGTTCCTCCTGAATCTTGGGACGCACATACCAGCCGGGTGACGCAGGCCACGTATAATCATATGAATACCGCCTCTGTGATCATCAATGATTTCCTCAAGTCGATTGAAAAGGCCGTGAACTGTATGGAAAATTTTGCCCGAACGCAAAACGCCTTTCTGACCAAAACAATAGTGAAAAAGGTAGTGGCGGATATCCTTGCGGCGGGTGGGCGGTATCCTTTGGAACTGGAGATAACTTGGAAGAAGATGCTCAGTGAGCGTAATCTGACCAGATACCGCTATTTCAAACACTTCCGCGGCGGCAAGTACCGGCTCATCGGTTTTGGCAAAGATTCCGAGACCTTGGAAGAAGTCGTCGTCTATCAAGCACTGTATGGTAACAACCAGATCTGGGTATGTCCGTACAAGGTGTTTTTCGGCAAGGTTAAAGACGATAACGGCAATAAGGTGGACAGGTTCAAAGAAATAAGTTGACCACAAGGCATCGCAAGTCGTCAATAGGCACGGCTATGGTAGCATAAACAAGCGATATCGCTCCTGTCGATGGATAAAACGCATACGACGGCAGCATTATATGAATAAAATGCTGCCGTCGGGGATGTGAAACGCTTCCCTGAGTTGTATTCAAACAGTCCGATGAATACTATATTCCCCAAGACTATCTTCCTCACCAAGGTGGAATATTAATGAGCGAGGTGTCAAAAATTTTGCGTACCTTTGTGGTTTAGTGGCGTGAAATGTGCAGTTGGCACGCCGGGAATATTTGTAAATAATAAAAACGTACGTGATAATTATGTTGTTCCAAGTTTTGCAG
>CAVCRL010000149.1:0-6777 GCA_963604455.1 Lachnospiraceae bacterium
TGGTTGTGGTGCTGGACAACATCCGCAGCGCGCACAATGTGGGGTCGGCGTTCCGCACCTGCGACTCTTTCAAGATAGACAAGCTTTGGCTTTGCGGAATATGCGCGGTGCCGCCGTCGGCGGAGATCCACAAGTCGGCCCTCGGGGCTGAGGATAGTGTGCCTTGGGAGCATTCGGATAACACGATGGATGTCGTGAACCGCTTGCGTTCAGAAGGTTACACGATCGTCAGCGTGGAGCAGACGGTCAATTCAGTCAGTCTGGAGGATTTCAGACCTGGGTTCGCGGAGGGGAAGAAGTACGCCTTGATCTTCGGAAACGAGGTGGATGGGGTTGACCAGGCCGTGGTGGACGCTTCGGATATGTCCTTGGAGATTCCGCAGTTCGGTACCAAGCATTCGCTGAACGTCTCCGTCTCTGTCGGGGTTATCCTCTGGCATTTCACGCTTGGCAGATTATCAATATAAAAAGAAAGCCGACCAGAAACGGCCGGCTTCCTTTATTCGGAATATTACATTAGTAATTAGGACCTTCTCCATAGTTAGGCGCGCCCTTGTCGTACCAGACACGCTCTGAGTTCAGCGTGGCCGGTGACTGACCGTCGGAAGTGGTGAATCCCTCTTCCGCATAGGCCGCGAGCTTGTTCTCACGCATAGTGTCATTGTCCTCAGGCTCTGTGACATAGAAACGGCGAGGAATCTGTGCGCTCGGAAGGATCTCGACCCAAGGTATGAGCGAGCTGCCTACCTTAGGAACACCCGAGCGGCGGACGGTCACAAACTGGTCGATCGGCTCGTACATAAAGTGGAGATATTCCTGGATGTAGATCTTCTCAAGGTCATCGCTCTTGTTGCCGGTAAGCTGATATTCAGGATGTTCGAGCATCGCCGAGATCATCGAGTTCAGCTCGTCGTTGTTCTCGAAAGCGATAGGCTTCTCATACTCATCATAGCAGCGGTCCTGGTTGTAGTAAGGGATCTTGTTGAGGATCGCGAGCCTGTTATATTCCTGGACAGAAGCTGTCAGTCCGGCCTGGAAGTAGTCGCTTGCGGACTTAGGAAGGCTTGCGCCAAGGGTCTTGAACTCGGCGAGGTAGAAGTTCACCTCTCCGCCGGAAAGTGTCATTCCGTACCAAGGCACGTCCTCGGTGTCGGTCTTGGTCACGCCAGGCCTTGTAGGATAGGTGAAGTCCACGCGTCCCCTGACAAGCTCCTCGTTGAAGTAGGAGCGAGGGCTGTAGGTCTTCTCGTTTCCGTCGATGTTGACCTTCCACTTGTTGGAGTCGAAGTAGTTGTTCTCCTTGGTGTATTCAGGATTGTCGGAAATCTGAAGTCCGACAGGGCATCCTACGTAGCGTACCCAAGGCTCGCCCTCGCCCTTCCAGCTGACGAACCTCTTGAGTCCGCTGGCGTCGGTGGTGTAGTTCACATTGTCGAGGATGTACTTAGGGATCTCAGGAGAGGTGGTACCCGCGTCCTCGGCGTTTTTCTGAGCCTCGAAGAAAGCGTCGATGACCTCGGCGTTGAAATGGTTCTTCGTGAACATCACAAGCATACGAGGGTCTCTGTTCCTCTTCATAAAGTCAATGACATTCTTGCTGGCTGATCCGAGGCTGACATCGTTACCGGTCTGATAGACATAGTCCGCGTTGCCGCTTCCGACAAGTCCCTTGTTGTAGATGAAGGAGTCGCCGGCACCCATCACATAGTCGTCGTTCGATCCGACTTCGGAGGCGATCTTCAGCGCCTGTGCCTTGTCCTGATGGAGAAGACGGACTGCGATCTTGAGCTTCAAGCCGTTGGCGAACTTGATCCACTTGGAGACATCTCCGCCATAGACGAAGTCATTGTTGCCCAGCGAGATCTGGTCGGTGGCCGTGGTCAGCGTGCTGATCGCTGAGTTGAGCTCGGAGAGCCAGGTCTCGAACAGTTTCTGCTGGTTGTCGTACGCCGGAGTCAGAGTGCCGCCGTAGCGTGCCATCGCGGCCTCGGTGTACGGCATCGAACCATAAACGTCAGTGTCGAATATTCCCAGATAGACAACGAGTGTGGAGATGATCGCCTGGATATTCTTGTATTTCGCTCCGTCCTCCTCGCTCATTCTGGAGACGAGGTCGTCGATCTCGCGCTTGTACCTGAGCACGGCGATGGCCTGCGAGCCGCAGCCGCCTGTCTCGGCGATGAGGTTGAACCTGTCGGTGTAGCTGCCCGGAATGAACGACTGCACGAAGGTTGACGTGTAGTTGCCGTTGTAGAACCAGAGCACATAGTCCGCCGGCTGGAACTGAAGGTAGCCGTGAGTGAACAGGGAAAGTACGTTGCCCGTTCCCACGGTTGACGGGTCAGTGTTTATCTCGGCATACTTGTCCTTGTCGCATCCCGTGAGGACCGCCAGTGAAAGGATGCCCACTGATAATGTCTTGAGCAGTATGTTTTTCATAACGTGTGATTCTTTAAATTGAAACATTGCGGCCTGTCTTAGAATGTGATGTTGACAGTGAACAGGTAGTTGGCCGTGTAAGGGCTGTAGGAACGCATACGGAAGTTGGATGATCCGGTTCCGCGGACTGACTCAGGGTTCTCGTGGTTAGGAGCCGTGTTGAGCAGGTAGCCGAGGTTGCGTCCGGTCAGGCTTACTGTCATAGCCTCCGCCTTGATCGCGTTGGCGATGTAGGAAGGAAGCTTGTAGCCGAGCGTGACCTCACGAAGGGCGATGTAGTTGAGTTTTTTCACCCAGTCGTCGTTGACTGTACCGTTGCCCCAGCAGTTGTCCCAATAGGCTGAGGTGCTGAGGTGCGCCGGCTCGACGATGCCCTTTTCGTAGGCTTCCTGATAGGTCATTCCGCTGACATCGACAGATCCGTTGATGTTCTGCACGGTGGTACCCTTGGCGAAGACTCCTTCAGGAATGTAACCATCGTAGAATGTCTGCCCCATAGTGTCGTTGTACAGCGTGCTCGTCCACTCGATTCCCTTGCGGTATTTCATTGATGTCCCGGAGAATCCGTAGGCGAGGGCGTACCTTGAGTTGTAGGAGGCGATGTAGCCGCCGAACCTCGCGTCGAGGAGGACTCTGAGGGAGAGGTTCTTGAATCTGAGTGAGGTGCTGATCGAGCCGAGGAAGTCAGGAACCATTGAACCGAGCTCGGTGACAACGCCTTCTCTCTTGAATATGGTTGTGTGCCAGCTGTTTGACCACTGGAGGAGAGGCAGTCCGGTGTCCTCGTCCAGAGCCTTCTTGGAGTCGGTCATAAGGAGACCGTAGCTTCCGCCCACCTTGGCCACGGACGCGATGCGGTAGTTACCGTAGTCGGCGGCTCCGTCAAGGACGATGTAGTTGGTCACGTCCGGATGCAGTGAGACGATCTTGTTGTCGTTGCGGGTGTAGGTGAAGTCCACGTCCCAACGCCAGTCCTTGGTCTCCACCGGAACAGTGTGCAGGGTGATCTCGAATCCCTTGTTCTGGATGTTACCGGCGTTGATCAGCTCGGAGTTGATTCCGGATTCGGCCGGAACGGAGATCTCCATAATCTGGTCGGTCGTGTTCTCCTTGTAGTAAGTGAGGTCGAGACCGAGTCTGTTGTTGAAGAATCTCCAGTCGATGCCGACTTCCCAGGAGTTCTTTCTCTCCGGCTTCAGGTCGTTGCTCTTGGCGGTCGTAGGGATCTCAAGGCTGCTGAGCTTTCCGCTGGAGATGGTTGACTGGTAGAGGGAATATCCCGAGTTCACATAGTAAGGGGACGTGTCGTTGCCGACCTGGGCCCAGGAAGCCCTGAACTTGAGGAAATCGATCCAGGAAGGAAGCTTGCCCGCGAATGTCTCGCTGGCGATCCAGGAACCGGACACCGACGGGTAGAAATACGAATAGTGTCCCGTGCCGTTGGTATAGACCAGTGATGACGACCAGTCGTTTCTTCCGGTGACGTCAAGGTAGATCTGGTCCTTCCAGCTGAATCCGGCGGCGGCCACGATGGAGGTGATTCTCTTTGTATCAAAGACGTAGCCAGAGAATCCGGCCTGGTCCTTGGAGTTGCCGATGAAGTACTGGAGAGGGATGTTGAATCCGCCGTTCGTCCATTCGCCGTTGTACTGGGCGCGCTGGTCGAAATATTCACCACGAACGAATCCGTGAACCTCGAAGTCATCGCTGAACCGCTTGTTGACGTGCGCTCCGTAGTAGGCGTTCTTCTGCTCGGTGAGGGTGTTGCTCAGGGCGTAGTAACCGCCTTCGTTGGCGTAGCCGGAGCCAGGGTTCTTGATCTCGTTGCGGACCATATAGAAGTTCATATTTCCGCCGGCCTTGAGTGAGAGCCAAGGCAGCACATCGTAGGTGAGATCAACGGTAGGACGGATTGTGGTCTCCTTCTGCTCACGGTTGTTCTCGTAGATGCTCCACCAGAGGCCTTTGCCCGGAACATTCCTATAGAGGTCTCCGTAGCTTCCTGAAGCGAGTCCGCCGTGGGTGCCTTTGTAGAGATGCCTGTAGCGGTTCACGTCATATTCGGCAGGGAAGGAACCCTGTGCGAAATATTCACCGATATTCCTCTGCGCGTTGCGAGGGGTGGATGTGGTGAAGTTGAAGGAGGCCTCGATCATCAGTTTGTCTGTGATCTTGTGGGATCCCTTGAGCAGGAACGACAAGCGGTCGAACGTGTTCCTCGGGGTGGTTCCCTGGGCGTATTTGTAGGAGCTTGAGGCGTAGAAAGAGGTCTTCTCGTTACCTCCGGTGATGGAGACGTTGGTGTTGGAGTTGACTCCGAGCCTGTAGGCGTCCACGTAGCTGTTCGGATAAGTCTCGAACTTGCCGATGGTGCCGTCGAACAGCTCGACGTCCTGGCCCCTGAATGTGTCGATGTGAGGTCCCCAGCCCATTCCGAAGTCGGCTTGCTGGATCATTGAATATACCCCGTCGGAATTCCTTGAATATGCTTTCATTCCGTCAGACCACCTGTTGTTGGTCTCGTTGTACTCGTCTCCGTAGTAGATGTAGCCAGGGAAGTAACCCATAAGATACTCGCTCTGGAGGTCAGGAGACTTGAACACGTGGTCGAAGCCGACGGTCTGTGAGACTGAAACGCCGATGCCACGCTTGCCCTTGCCGCTCTTTGTCGTGATGACAACGGCTCCGTTGAGTCCTCTTGAACCGTAAAGCGCGGTCGCGGCGGCGCCCTTGAGCACTGTCAGCGACTCGAAATCGTCCGGGTTGAGGTTCTTGAGCTGGTTGCCGTAGTCGTTGATCTCGCTGTCCCAGTCAGCGTCTCCGGTGTTGGAGACAGCGTTGTCAAGAATCACGCCGTCAATGACATAGATCGGCTGGTTGTTCTTGCTGAGGGTGGACGCTCCACGGATCTGGATCTTTGTGGAACCGAACATACCACCGTCGGACTGGTTGATCTCGACACCGGCCACCTTACCCTGGAGGGAGGCGACAGGGGAGACCGTGTTGGCAGTGAGGAGGTCTGTGGTGTTCACCTCGGTGGCGGCGTAGCCGAGCGCCTTGGCGTCCCTGCGGATTCCGAGGGCGGTCACGACAGTGCCTTCGAGAGCCGTCGAGTTCTCCGTGAGAACCACGTTGATGACGGCACGTCCGTTCACAGGAATGTTTTGAGTGTCATAACCAAGGGACGCGAACACGAGAGTGGCGTTGCCTGGGCAGGAAATCGAGTAGTTTCCATCCAAGTCAGTGACAACTCCGTTTGTGGAACCTTGGATCTGGACTCCGGCGCTGATGACAGGCTGGCCGGCGGCATCCTTTACGGTACCCTTGACAGTGATGTTCTGTCCCCACACGGTGGTTGTGAAGAGAGCGAACAGCAACGTCATCGCTACTCTTGACAAAATCCGTGTCAGATTTGTTCTTAAATAATACATAGTGTTAATTGATGAAATTAATTAATAGGTGTATTAATGTATATGTCTATCCAAGGTTTGTGTTATTTGTCTTTTAAGTATTGTCCTTTATTTACTTAAAACATTGTAAATATAGTGGTCTTGCGGCGAATATTCAAAAAATATTTCATAATATTTCGGTAAAATCCGCTGAAACATTATGCGCAAACGTTTTTCTGGCATTGTTTAATTAATGCCAGAATTTGTTTGATGTTGTATTGGTTTGCCTTGAAGCGGTGTGTCAATCACTTCTCCAGCCAGACAAGGAAGTCGTCGGCCCTGGAGCGGCTGACGGTAAGGTCCGGAGCCGGGCCGAGATTTGCGGAGAGATGCACCTTAGGAGTCACCCTGAGCCGCCCGCCGAGCAGCTTGGTCACACATTCCACCGCCTCCTTCGCGAATATGCAGCTTCGGGAAATCCTGTAGAACCTGTCCGGATCAAGGTCGGTGATAAGCGAGTCCATAGTGGAATCCACGATATAGACCGCCCCCGTGTGCGTCACGACGTGGTTGTTCTTGTCCTCCGAGTAGAAAAAGGCTATCTCGTCGGCCTTCACCGGCACGATCCTGTCGTTGAACTGCACCAGGAAACGCTCCTTGTACCCGTGCCCGGAATCCTTTTGGGAGATGGCTCCGAGAATCTTCTCCACATCCAGCTCACCCGAGGAGAACTGCCGGCATCTTTCCACAGCCCTTTTGAGAGCCGACACGTCAATCGGCTTGAGAAGATAGTCGATTGAGCCGGCCTCGAACGCCTTGACGGCATAGCTGTCGTAGGCCGTCGTCATCACCACACGAGGCTTCACGGCCACCTGGCGGAAAATCTCAAAACATTCTCCGTCAGAAAGTTCCACATCCATAAATATCAAGTCCGCCTCGTCGGGCCTTT
>CAVCRL010000150.1:0-4253 GCA_963604455.1 Lachnospiraceae bacterium
CTGGACGGGGGCGCCGGTGAGGACGTTGCGGCCGGTGGTCAGGTCGGAGGCGATCTCGGAGTAGTGGGACCACGGGATGGTTTTCGGCTCAGGGGAATTGTTCACGTAAATGAAGACCTTGTCAGTGTCGTTGTAGCGGAAGAAGGCGTAGGTGTTGTCACGACCGAGGAAATGCATCGTGCGGCCGTTGTGGATAACGTCCTTGGATTTTCTCCACTGGAAGAGGGTCTTGGCATAGTCGTGAAGCTCAGCGAGTTGTCCCTGCGGGATTGTTTTTCCGCCGACGGTGACGGTGGCGGAGGCGCGGCCTTCCTCGGTGAACAGATCAACCTTGTCGCCTTCCCAGCCACCAGGGAAATCCATCCTCAACTCGCCGTCGCTCTTGTAGGTCTTGCCGGTGGCGAATCCCATCTCGTCACCGTAGAAAATCTGAGGGATTCCACGGACTGTGGCCAGAAGGGTGTAAGCGATCTTCAACTTGTCCGGATTCTGTCTCCAGGCGTCGGCGACACGGTAATGGTCGTGGTTGGAGAGGAATATCAGCATCTTGGACACGTCATTATAAGTCGCGTCGTGAGAGAGGGCTGAATATACACGGACCATTCCCTGTCCCCACTGCGGATCATCCTCACAAAGAGCGGCGTTGATCGCCTCCTGAAGAGGGAAATCCATAATCGAAGGCAAGTGCGAATCGAAACCGTCACGGTTGGCGTTGCCGCCCTGCCAATAGGCAAGCTGGTCGATGTTGGTGTCCCAGCACTCCCCTACGATGTTGAAGTTGGGATATTCATTCATCACGGCCTCGCACCACTTGCTCATCGGGACTTTCTCGTTGTAAGGGTAGGTGTCCACGCGCAGACCGTCCTGTCCGGAATATTCGGTCCACCAGATCGCCCACTGCTGGAAGTATTTCAGCATAAACGGGTTGTCGAGGTTCATATCCGGCATCGAAGGCACGAACCAGCCGCTTACCTGTAAATTAGCGTCGTACTGGGAAGCGTTCGGATCCATCGCTGAAGAAAAGGCGATGTTCGAGCCGGTATATTCAGGAAACTGGTGGATCCAGTCGTTGAACGGCAGGTCCTTCATCCACCAATGACCTGTGCCGCAGTGGTTTGTGACGATGTCCATTATCACCTTGAGACCCTTCTCGTGGGCTTTGGCGACATATTCCTTGTACTGGGAATTGCTGCCGAAGCGAGGGTCGATGCGGTAGTAGTCGCCGCAGGCATAGCCGTGGTAGGACTCCTGAGGCTGGTCGTCAACCAGAAGCGGGGTGCACCAGATGGCGGTCGCTCCAAGATCGGCGACATAGTCCAGATGGTCGATAATGCCTTGCAGATCACCTCCGTGGCGGCCGAACGGCTCGGTGCGGTCTGCCTTCTCGGCGGTGTCATCAGTGTTGTCATTCCCTTTGTCGGCGTTCGCAAAGCGGTCAGGGCAGATCAGATAGATAAGATCTGACGTTGTGAAGCTGCCACGCTCGGCAGAACCCTCCTCCCTTGCCGCAAGCTGGTACGGATAGCGGAAGGATTTCCCATCTTTGGTGAATATAATTCCGTACTCTCCGGGCTTTGCCGAAGGGCTGACGGCTACGTCAACAAACAGATAGTTAGGACTTTCAGCCTTATGGATCTCCTTGACGCTGACACCTTCGCCCTCGATGCGGACATCGTAGTCAGCGATGGCGTCGCCGTGAATCATCAGCTGGAGCGGAGTCTTCATCCCGACCCACCAGCTCGGCGGCTCAACCTTGGAGATCCTCGCTTCCGGAACGGTTATGCTCCAGTTCCACGGGGCCTTCATCTGAACGCTCACGAGGACGCTGTCGCTGTCCAGACTGCGCTTGAAGACAAGCTCGGAGTCCGTGCAGGAAATCACCTCGAAAGACGGATTGTCGGCGGACAGAGCCGGATGGGCGTGCTTTACCTTATTCAGATAAGCGTAGAAATCCGTCGTGGCGTTGTGGTGCCAATCCGGCATCGGATCCTTCTCGAAGAATTCGAAACGATGATTGAGACCGACCTCCTGACCGGTGTAGATCAGCGGTTGGGCGTTCGGAAGGGTCCAGCAGAGGACAGCCATAGCCTTCCAAGCGTCACCCATCCTTTCATATTCAGTACCATTCCAAGAGTTTTCGTCGTGGTTGGAAGTGAACGAGAGTCTGTAACCGTTTGAAGGATAGGTGGTGGCGTTCCACTCCACATAGCGGATGAGGCTGTCGGCATCCGCCTTCCCCTGGGCGATGTCGTTCAGCAGATGGTGCAGCTTCCAAGCGTAGGTGGCATCGAAACCGGCATCGTGAAGCCAAGTCTCCTCACCCTCGGCGAGGAAGTAAAGCCTGCGGGAATATTCAGACCTGAATTTCGAGAAAGCCTCCGTCCAGAAGTCCTGAGGCACCTGGTAGGCCACGTCGCAGCGGAATCCGTCGATGCCTCTGTCCAGCCAGAAACGCATACTTTTCTCCATCTCGGCGCGCATATCCTTCGACCCGTAGTTGAGCTTCGCGATGTCCGTCCAGTCATATTCGACAATCGTGTTGCCCTCCGCGTCTCGGACGTACCAGTCGGCAGGTTTCTCCGTCACCCACGGATGATCCGGAGAGGTGTGGTTCGCCACCCAGTCGATGATGACCTTGAGACCGAGATCGTGCGCGGTCTGGACAAAGTGGTCGAAATCCTCAAGGGTTCCGAACTCCGGATTGACGGCGCAATAGTCCTTGATCGCGTAATATGAGCCCAGCGTGCCTTTGCGGCCTTTCTCGCCGATCGGATAGACCGGCATCAGCCAGACGACATCCACGCCAAGTTCCTTCAGTTCAGGAAGTTTCTTCTCCGCCGCGGCAAAAGTGCCCTCAGCGGTAGCCTGACGTGTGTTCAACTCATAGACCACCGAGTTCGGTGCCCAGTCCTGCTCCTCCACGGCCACCTCCGCCTTTGGAGCGCAGGAGAAAGCCACGAGAGCCGTAAGCAAAATTGATAGTGTGCGTCTCATTTGCAATATTGGTTTATACTTAATGTCTTAGCCATAAAGAAGTTGTTCGCGCCGGTTTCCAGAAGCCGGTACTCTCCGTGATTGCCCCACTGCGCCGGCCTGTCCTCAAGGACGCAATCCTCGCCGGTGTCGTTGGCAATATATTCGGAAATCATCCGGTGCCATCCTTTTATGCGCCGGATGCTGGAATTGTAGTACAAGAGTTCGTTCTCCGACTTGACCAGTTCCAAAAGGTGATTCCGGTAGATCTCACGGTAGTCGTCGAACTGGATGATCTTATGGATCAGATAGTTTCTTCCGGAGTCGCCCCAGTTGAACGGATCCTTGCGGCCAGCGTCCATATTCAATCCTGACGTTCCGAGAGTGTTGTCGTAGTCGTAAGGAATGAAATAGAAGCGGTAGTTTTCTTTCTCCGTGGAGTTGAAGTAGATGTAGAAATTGTTGCTGTTGCACCAGTAGTCGTCCCACATTCCGCAGGCGACGTTGACGGCGTAGGTGCGGAGCAGCAGATCCACATCGCAATGCTCCCCTATCCAGTCGTGGAAATCCTTGCCGGACTTGCCTTTGGCCTTTGTTATGAAATCCTGAAGCTGCGCCTTGGCGTCGGACAGTTTGTCCGTGTTGGTCTTGAGCTCATAGGTGTGCTCGACCCCGTCATCCAGATCCGCACCGATGTCCGCGCCGGCATCCGCGAAAGTGGCTCCGTAGCGGCATTTCCAAAGATTCCCCTTTGAACTCTCGAACTGGTCCTTACGAACCTTAAGAAAGTCATCGTCAATCGGTTCGATCATTGTGTGCACCCCAAGGTAGGTCTCCTTGCTGTCGCCCACAACCCTGATGAAAAGCCGGCAATATGCCGCATTGGACGCCGACCAGACCCCGGCACGGTGAAAAAGGTCGTAGCAATAGAGCTCACGGACGTACATCGCGTCATCCTTCGGCCATTTCACGATGACCTTCTTGGCACCGTGGACCTTGTGCTCGTCGTCCTTGACGAACTTACGGAAATTGATCTGATAGTGGCAGTGATGCCAGTCCGTGTTCCTCGCGACGTGCTTCTGCCCGTCCTGGCCTTCCGGACGACGGCGGGAGGTGTTGCCCCTCAGCCTCAATCCGGCATCTTTCACGACAGTATCCTCGGTTCCCTTGACATAACGAACATCACAATGAACCTGCTCCTTGGTGTCGTGGTTCCGGTCGTAAGCCTCCAGCAGAGCGTTCCACTGGTCAAGGGCGACCGTCAGATGGATTTCCGGCAG
>CAVCRL010000150.1:4630-6632 GCA_963604455.1 Lachnospiraceae bacterium
GCAGTAATCGAACGAGCCTTTCGCCAAGGCCTTGTACTCGTCCCTCAGCACTCCGAACCTGCGATAGACATTCAGAATGGAGTTGTCGTCCTTGGCCTGACTCTCGACCGAGATCGAGGATGTCAGCATAGTCCTGTCAATCTTGTCGCCAAGTTTGCTGTCCGCGAGGGATGAGCCGTTGGCGTTCCACATCATAGGTGTGCGGACATATTCATCGCCGCCGGATTTGGATCCCCAGTAGCCAAGTTCCTCACCCTGATAGATGTACGGCTGGCCGCCGGCGGTAAGGAGCACGGCACCGGCAAGTTTCATCTTGGCAACGTTCTTGCCAAAGTCGTTACCGGCCCTGTCCTCGTCGTGGTTGGACAGTTTCGTGGCCTCGATGTAGTCGGAACGGTAGCCGGCGTACAGTTTTTGATACCCCTGGATCGTCCCGACGAATGAGCTTCCGTTGCCGCTGTTGATGCAGTCCTTGAGCCTCCACCAGAAGCTGAACTCAAAGAAAGCCGGAATGCCTTTGTAATATGGAGCCACCTCAGCCGCGTCGCTGAACTGCTCACCGACCATATAGAACTCGCCCTTTCCTCCGGCTGATTTGAAGGTGGCATTGCAATGGTCGTAGAACTTCTTGAGGAATGTCGGATTCTCGTCCGAATTGGCGTTATGATAGATGTGCTTGACAGCGTCCAGACGGAAACCGTCAACACCCATCGTTATCCATTTGTCAGCGGATTCGCAGACGGCCTTGAATGCGCCTGACTGCTCGCAGGTCGCCGCAGGACCGTAGTTCAGATCGGCGAACCAATCCGTCCAGAAGTGCGAATGGTACATCGTGGTTGTCATTCCCGGCAGAAGAATATCCTGGGCATTGGAGTTCGTAAGACTCAGAGGTGTACCATAAGAAAGCTGGTTCTTGCCGGACGGAGCGCCGTACTTGTAGGAATCCCATTGGGTTGTGCTGGTTCTGACCAGAACGCCCCAGGATGACTCAAACTCCAGGGACAGAGTGCATTCCTTCGCACCGGTCTTATAGAACTGGGCCAAGGAGCCGTCCCCGTAGTACAGCCATATTCCTGAATTCTGGCTTCCGGTGTTGGTGACCTCGTCCACCTTGTCCATCCGCAGGGTGGAAGGCTTCCCGGAATTGTCCAGGGCAAGGGTGAATTTCACCTTCAACTTGCCGTCAACTCCAGTGACAGCGGAGAACCACTGGCCGGAGTCATAGCCACGGGCACCCTCGGTGGCTATCATCGGGATCTTTCCGTCACGGATGTCGGCCTGAGGGTTGTCGGAGAAGATATAATAGTCGCGGTACTGGCTGTCCGCGCTTTTTTTCGCGTCAAGGAACCACGGATGATTCTTGGAAGTGTGGTTCAGCACATAGTCAAGATAAATCTTGATCCCCTTGGCGTGTGCCGCGTCCAGAAGGGATTTGAAATCGGCTTCGGTGCCGTAGTCCGGATTGACGCTGGAATAGTCCAGAACGTCATAGCCGTGATAGGATGAAGCTTTATGGATCGGGGAAAGCCAGAGAGCCTGGACTCCCATCTCCTTCAGATAGTCAAGTCTGGATTGGATTCCTCTGAAGTCGCCGCAACCGTCACCGTCGCTGTCGGCGAATGAATATACCAGCAGCTGGTAGGATATTCCCGATTCGCCGGTGCGTTCCACTGACGGTGTGTCAGGTCCCGGAGTCGGATCAGGAGTTGTGTTGTTCTTGTCGCATCCCACAAGGAACGCGGCCGCCACGATCAGGCTTAAAAGGCCAAAGAGGAATGATGAGCGTTTCATAATTTACGAATATAATAAATCAGACGCACCCGGGCATATTTTTCCATCGGGTGCGTCTGAAAAAAGTCAGATATTACTTGATTGAACCTGTGCCGGCGTTAAGGTCGAGGACAACTTCCTGTCCCTTGGTGCAAGACACACGCTGCTGGTCACCATCATTGCCACGGTAAACGATCTTGCCGTCGAGGATGATGAACTCGCGGGTCCACCA
>CAVCRL010000151.1:0-6624 GCA_963604455.1 Lachnospiraceae bacterium
AAGTAATACAATTACTTGCCATTAAAACTTTAATATAATCCCTTGTGTTTTTACTTTTAACCTTGAGAATACTATTGAGGGAAAACTTTCTATTGTTAAACTTTATTCCGTGGGAATATAAATTCCTATAATATATATTTGATAAAAATGTAGGCGAATAACAATTTTGTTTATTATATTTTCTTATCATATCACATCGTATCAACTGAGCATTGTCTTCAAATGTGACTTGATTCTTCAGTGTAGTGAAAGTGCTGATTGATTCGGAACTATGTGTATATGTGACTGTAAATACATCAATGGCGGTTATTTTTCCGTAGTTGACAAATTCAAGCCATGCTGGATAATCTTCCATAAGATAACCATTGGCGATGTATTCATCAATAGATATTCTACTAAGCAGATAACTTCTAAAACATACCGTAGGAGCTGATATATAATTAACTTTCAGTAATGAACCGAAGTAATCTTTCTTAGGATGAAATACAGGTATTTTAGTGAACTTATTTAACTTTACATTATAACGAATACTACCAGTATAACACATGACATAATCAGGATTATGATCCATAAACTCCACCTGAATCTTGATCTTATCTGGATTATGCCACCAGTCGTCCCCGGCGCAAGCCATAATGTATTCACCTTTACACTCCGCAAGACAATCTCTCCAGTTTCGCATCATACCTTTGTTCGGCGCCGCCGGTAAAAGTTTTAATATGTCCGGGAATCTCTTAGCATATTCCTCACAGACAGTCCTTGTCCCGTCTTTTGAGCCATCCTCACCAAGAATTATCTCATATTGGTAATTCCCGTTTTGCGCAAGGATGGAGTCAAGTGTGCGTGCTATTGTCTTTTCCTGATTGTAGGTGCAGACTACAACTGATACTTTAGGCTGCATATCTTACTCAAATTTATTGATGGCTTCGATGACGATTCTTGCCTCTTCCATAGTCAGAACAGGACTGATTGGAAGGCTCAATTCCTCTTTGTGAATCAGTTCCGTTATAGGAAACGTTAGACTGTTCCACTCTTTGTAGCACTCCTGCTTATGAGGAGGAATAGGGTAGTGTATTATGGTCTGGATATCCTTCCCTACCAAGTAATCTTGAAGCCTGTTACGGTCTTTGCACCTGATCGGGAAGATATGGAACACATGTTGATCCCAATCTTTAACCGAAGGTAGCACTATCATCGGATTGGTAATGTTATCAATATAATACTTTGCCACTTCACGCCTTAAAGAAATGTCATCATCTAAATGTCTGAGTTTGACATCCAGTATCGCGGCTTGGATTTCATCCAGTCTGCTGTTGCGGCCTCTATATTTAAACACATATTTTTTCTGGGAACCATAGTTGCCAAGTGAACGTATAGCGTCCGCCAATTCTTTATCATTGGTAGTGACCGCCCCACCATCGCCAAGCGCGCCAAGATTTTTACCCGGATAGAAACTATGTCCGGCGGCATCTCCCAAAGAACCTGTTCTTTGTCCGTTATATTTTGCCCCGTGTGCCTGTGCGTTGTCTTCCACCAACTTTAAATCGTATTTCCGACAAATCTCCCCAATTTTGTCTGTATAGGCGCATTGGCCGTAGAGGTGAACGATGCAGATAGCCCTTGTTCTGTCTGTAATCGCATTTTCTATCTCATTTTCATCTATTTCATAAGAAGTTAGAGAAGGCTCGACAAGAACTGGTTTCAATCCATTTTCAGTTATTGACAGGATAGTCGCCACGAAGGTGTTAGCAGGAACTATGACCTCATCTCCTTCTTTTAGTACACCTAACTCGATGTAGCCGCGGAATATCAAATACAATGCGTCAAGTCCGTTCGCACAGCTTGTCGCATACTTCGTTCCTATATACTTTGCATAATCAGCTTCAAAGCGATCTGTCTCTTCGCCGTGAAGGAACCATCCTTTATCAAGAACGCGTTTGACAGCGATGTCTATCTCGTTGCGGTGTGCGGCTGTGACTTTCTGTAAATCAAGAAATTTTATCATTTTTTCAATTTTTTAATTTCGTTATCACTTAACTTTCTGATCAATTTTGCTGGAGTTCCACCTATAATGGAATAGTCTGGAAATGATTGCTTGACAAACGATCCTGCGGCTACCACGCAGAACTTTCCAAGAGTGACGTCAGGCATTATTATGCTGGAAGCACCAATCCAGGAGTGGTCGCCAATTGTTATAGGTCCAGAGCTTATCGGGAATATTCGTTGGAATATCTCACTTGCATTCGGTCCGGAATCAGTCATCATATTGACATTTTGAGCGACACTCACATATTCCCCGATTGACAATTTGGCTGCATAACCATTAAGAATAGAGTTCATTCCTATGTACGAGTGGCTTCCTATTCTCAAAGGGCAATTCTTACTACCAAAGGCTGATACCCTCTTGGCTATCTTGACGTTTTCTCCTATGGTGATATTGTTAATCGATGATGAAGGATCAATTTCGACTCCATTGCCAAGCAAGATGTTTGAATATATCATATTTCCTCCTTTTGAAAGTTACGAATCATCTCACAAATATTGTTTATGTCACCGTTGCTAAGGTTTTGATGGATCGGCAAATAAAATGCTGACTTGCCATAAAATACCGTTGACTCTACACCGTTGTTTTGCATATATTGCTTCAATGCAGGATAGTTGATAGTGTCTTTCCACTTAAATAGTATCACTCCCGGCACGATTCCGTCTTCAAGCTTGAAATAAGGCTCGATACCTACATCACGAAGATTCTCAAAAAATAGACTGTAATTATTTAGTCTAATTGATTTAATACTGTCTATACTTTGTATTTGTGCAGAGATGTGAGCCTCAAGTCTCGCTGCGTATTTATCAGAAAGCAGTGCTTTCAGTTCAAAACTTCTATTATTGCATTTAAGTATGCCACCGAAGTTTGATGAGAATGCTTTAGATAGGCTATATATTACAAAATCACCGATTTTGCCCATCTTACCATCCGAGTCTTCTGTGAAAAAGTTATATGCACAATCCTCAATGATCGGCAGATTATAGTTTAACAGATTGTCAGGATGCTGAAAAGGATATCCGAACTCGTGGTTGATGAATAGGAGTTTCGTGTTACGCTCTATTTTCCTCGACCAACGGCAGAATTTTTCAATTTCATTTGTGACACAACTACTGATGTAATAATTACCTGAAGTTGTGAATATTGTCACTACATCGTCTGGCTTGAGCTCATAAAATGACAATGCTTGGTTAATCGCACTGCGACCTCTTTCTGTATAGCACCAATTCCCGAAACGTTCGTCAAGGTATAGTCTGAGTCTGGCGATATCTTCTTTTGAATAAGTCTCCTTCCTATACAAATCTTCGTTGTAAGGGGAGATTGTATATTTAAAGGTGGTATTCATAAATGTCATAGATCACGCCACGCCCTCCAAATCCCTCTTTTTGGAATATTAGCTTGTCATTGAGGACCTCCCCCATTTTTTCAGTTGATTGTCCGAAGTCAAATATCGGGCAATTGGTGTAAACCTCATTGATCAGGTAATCAAACAATAAGTCAAGCGCTCCTGATTCTTTTCCTTCCTGACTGGCTGAAATATATTGTGTATGAATGACTCGATCATTAGCCTCGTAAATCACAGTTCCTCCTAATATTCCAGACTCTTCGGATTCAACCAAATATAGCTTGATTTTATCCGGAAAACGATCAGCTAACAGTGTGATCTCTTCAAGGTTATGAACCGGCCGGGCATTATGATTTGTCATAAGGTTCTCATTGAGTATCTCCCAAAAATGTGAGAAGTCATCTGATTTCTGAACTTTAAGACAGCGGCTCTTCGCTTTTCTTATCCCGGATTTACGAGATTCAACAAACTTGATTTTGTTGTCCTGGTATATCGTAGAGGATATATTCCTTCCGATGATTTTTGCATCCGTCAAGCGAAATAGCGCATAGAGATCTTCCTGCGAAGGTATGGAATGATAGATATATGGAGTCGGCTTATAGATTACAGATTTGATTCCTTCTGATTTTAATTGATTGTTTATCAAACCGAATACTTCCAGTATCTCAGCCGCACACGCCTTTTTTGACATTACTAGCCCTCCGTATGTCAGCCCTTGGTGTGAATATAAACGTTCTCCGGATATGTTAGCAGGCAACAATGCATACAAGGCCCCTTTTCGATAGACCATCAGAGAATAATCCTCGAATCTATCGGAGTGGTAATCCATATAATTGCGGTCAAAGAGAAATGTCCCGTTCTTAGCCCCTTTGACAAAATCGTTCCATTGCTGCTTGTCAGACGCAGTATATCTTTTTATTTCGAACATTCTTTATAATCCAAAAATTCACCGTAATCCCTGATATAATCACTTGCTTCATAAGGCTCGGAAGCCAGAACCAGACAAACCGCTCCAGAAGAGAAATCATAAAGGTCTCTCCAGATTCCAGGCACAACCAATAGTCCCTGATATGGTCTGTTCAGGAGAAATGTCCTTTTAACTTTGCCATCATCCAAAGTGACAGAAAAACTCCCACTGGCCGCGACAATCAGTTGCTTTAGCCTTTTATGAGCGTGTGCCCCACGAGATTCGCCCCCTGGAATGTCGTAAAGATAATAAGTTCTCTTAACATCAAACGGAACTGTTATTCCGTTTTCCACAACGGTAAGATTGCCTTTATCGCTATGGTGCTTGTCCAACTCTACAATAGTGCAATCATATATTGTTGACTCTTTCATCGCTAATGAACTCTTTAAATTCGTTATAGTCAAAGATATAATCGGATACTTCGTAAGGAGTCGATCCCAACACCAAAGCAAGCGAGTTGGTAGAGAAGTTGTTCATCTCCCTCCATAACCCCTTGGGCACATATAGACCATAATATGATCGGTTAAGTGTAAAAGTCTCTTTTTCAGAGCCATTGTCTATAATGACATCGAAGCTGCCGGAAAGAGCGACAATGAACTCAGCATTTTGTCTGTAGGCGTGCCCGCCTCGCGCCTCTCCTCCCGGAACATCGTAAATCCAGTAGGCGCGTTCTATCTTGAAAGGAATGTGGTTGTTCTCCTCCACGAAAGAAAGATTCCCGCGTTTGTCCAATATTTTGGGCAGATCAACCAATGTGGCTTTTGACATATTATTTTCGATGTAAATTAGACTATCTTATTTTAGAAACAAAATGCCCTATCCAATACAAAACGTGTTTTTTTAGCGATAGAAGATAGGATGATACCGCTATGTTAATAGGCTGATTCATTCTTTTTTCTCCATGATATTCTTGTTGTATTGAAGATTTGAAAGGTTCAATATTCGCATCAATCAAATATGGATAAACAGCTTTAATTCTAACACCTTGTTTTTTATATAGAGACCAATTATCAGCAACACATGAAGCTTTAGGGTTCTTTTTTAGTATTAGCTTTGCCGCCGCTTTATTTATTAAGTATGCATAAGACCCAACACCGTCACATATATTTGCAAGAGAATACTCAGAATCAATTTTTCTCTTATTGTAGTACCAATAGTCCCCAGACAATAAAATTATAGTAGGCTTTTTAGTATCTATAAAAATAGAAAGAGAGGCCAAAATTGACAGATTTCTTAGTATTGTAATATCATCTTCCAATATGAGAACATAGTTATAATTTGATTCACAGAATTCTTTATAACATTTATAATGGCTTAATGTACAGCCTATTTCTCCTTTATTTAAAGATCGGCCATAACGCTTATATGCCAACGAAGAGTCAAACTGACGACAAATGTCTGACTCAGAAAGTTTTATCCCTTCGATACCGTCTGTAAAAGTCGTAGAAAGGTTATTGCATTTTGAAAGAATGCCTTTCATATATTCCTTTCTATCTGTTGAATGAGGTAAGTTAATGATAAAAGTTGGAATTATTCCGTTATTCGTAAACATATCGTTCCTATGAATTATTGGTTCGACAATATGTAATTGTAAAAGATATCATCATTAGATAACTTGTCTATTCCATGGTCAGTTAGATATGTATAAATGTACCGTTGCCGTAGATCCTCGTCAATTTTACTAATCAGAATATCATCATAGTTATCAGTATCAATATTATACTTCTTTTTTCCTAAATATTGACTTAAAGTAAATATATACTTGCTTAAATAATTGCAATTTTCTATGTCATTGCAAGATATGAATGCAATCGGTTTGTTGGCCAAAACCGCAAATGAAGTGCTATTACTACTCTGATTAATAATAAGTTTTGCACCAATCGTCAATTCACAAGTCCGCCATTTAATAATTTTCCTACCATTAAAATCATTTTCCCCATAGTGTGAACTAGGATGAGCTGCTATTACAACCTTAAGAGAATACTTGTTTTCCAGATAATCAAAAAACTTATTCATCGTGTTAAGGTAATGCTGGAAGTCAACTTGTATATTTAGTTTGTGTATGTATTTGAAATCAGGATGTAATGGAAAATAGGAATCATAGAAAACTGCGTATGGTTCAGTTATTATTGGTTTATTTTCATCATTATCGCATCTCTTATTGTAATCGTCATAATCAGGATGGTTTACACTGATAGTCCTGTAATCAATTCTAGAAGATGAAAATATATCAAAATATTGAATCTTGTTTATTTTACAATATATAAG
>CAVCRL010000152.1:0-6605 GCA_963604455.1 Lachnospiraceae bacterium
GCTTCAAGAAGCTCAATCTCCGCCTCCGGATCATCCACCCGTCTATACAGCGGACATATTCCATTCAACACCGAGCGTTTGACCACTCCGTTCTTCTTCCAATATGGAAGGTTCGCCTCAACATAGTTGTTGTATTCATCAGGATTTGCACACACTGCATCAACTATATTCCTGACATATTCCTCCAAACGGAGCAACGGCTTGAGGACATCGGTATATCTATGTTCCGGATTGCGTTCATCACCGACAAACGGCTGGCCTCGAAGATCGATGAATATGTGACGCTTGTCGCTCAAGAGCATATAATGGAATCCACTGTAATTCCCGGTGGACAGTCTGTACCAAAGATTTCCGTTCCGGTCTCGCCTGTCCTCGCCCCAATAGTACCGTCTTCCCGGCAGATGTATTTCCAGCCATAAGGAGCGCCTCTCGTCGTCCCCCATAACCTTCAGCCGACGCATCTCATTTTCGATTCGGAGCATCACCTCCAAGGAAGCGTCGTCCACGACATTGCCGTTGAGCGCCCTGTCAAGGCCAAACAGCGGCCAAAGTTCCTTATATTCAGGAACAAGAATGTTGTTTATCATATTTGTAATCATTATGTCCGGTATAATGGCGTTTCCCCGGATGAAACTCTAAATCCCGAAGTTTTGTCCGGCCAAACGCCAATCCACCGGACAAAACCTTTACTCTTCCCATATCAGAACAACAAAAAAAGCGAGTCAGGTGCGATATAACCTAACTCGCTTTGCGGGCTCTTGGCGCCGCGGCTATCAATCTTGTAAAGTCCTGCCTGGAATCGTCGCTTACGTCTTGAAATATTCTTCTTCCTTAAAAATAAGGAATATCGAATATTTGAACTTTAAGCGAACTTCATCAAGCGTAACTTACTGAAAATCAATCAATATTCCTCCTCGTTAAAGATGGAATAATGCTCAATATACGCAAATATATGAGACGTTGATGAAGATTTAAGCCAAGTTATTTCAACGTATAATCTCATAAAATCAGGATTATTCGTGTCTATCATTTGTGCGCAAATATTTTCACATCCGAAATACAAACTCGTCAACTATCAAGCGGATGTTGTTTTAGGCGCGCATAGTTTTTCATATCTGGAAGAATGGTCTCCTATTGTTTTCAACAAGGAAAATGTACGTGAGGAGGCCCTTGTATGCACCGAAATACCGGGGGCGCACTATTGGTACAGGAAATGCGCTTCTGGTGTACCAAATGGACTAAAAGATGCCATTTGTGCAGGAAACGCACTTCTGGTGTACCGACAAGGACAAGACGTCAGTTTTGAGCCATAGGAAGAAAACTGTGGCAGAACAATGGACGACATCTGCTCTTTCCGTATGCTTGATGTCAGTATTCTCCTATGAAAGCCACTTACGAACAGCCAAGATTTTACAAAATGCTTTCAGCCACATAACGCAACTATGCCCACAGAGGTCAGATCAGGTTGAAAAACTCGGAGCCCAAGTTGCAAGATTTTCATGACGATGTGCCTTCCAGATGCTTCTGACCAGCTTTAGGCTGAAATCATTTCGTAAATTCACGATGAAATCGGCGAGAGGCAACATTCCAGATTCACGTTCTCCGACCTGCCTGTCAGGCGATCATATTGCCGCAATGAAAATTTGCCCTTGACATACATATTATTGCTCCTATATAGTTCCCATTATTTGTCTCGCTTAATCCCCATATCACATTGGGACATAAATGCGTATTTACGCAATTTTACCCTCTATGATGCATAATGATAATATTCAAACTAGTTCTGACTAGGTCAAACAATTTTTCAAGATATTTGACAGAACCTCTAATCGCCAAATTGGAAAAACAGTCGCCTTTCAGTTAGCATAGAAGTCGATAAAATATTCCCAGTGTATCAAAGTCCACAATTCATTCATCAAATTGTATTTCCGCAAGATAGGATATCAAAAAAAATCTTATCTTTGCAGAGATTTGAACATTTTGTAGGATAGATTTGAACATTTTGTAATGGAGAATCGAGGATTATATGTACGCCGCCAATTCGGGGAAGTGCTTTCACGAATCAATGAGAGACGGAATAAGATTCAGGTGATTGTCGGTCCACGCCAGGTCGGAAAATCAACAATGATGGACCAGGTGCTTGAAAAAGTGACAATACCGTATACCCTGTCCAAGGCCGATGGTGTGGACCCCAAAGACTTCGACTGGATACATCGCACGTGGGAATCAGCGAGAGGTCTGATGCGGATCAACAATGAGGAAGAGCGTCTGCTGGTAATCGACGAGATTCAAAAAATCGAGGGGTGGAGCGAAGGCGTGAAGGCGGAGTGGGATTGGGACACACACAACAAAGTGAACATAAAGCTTGTCTTGCTAGGATCGTCAAGACTGCTGCTTCAATCAGGGTTGAAGGAAAGCTTATTCGGAAGGTTCGAACTCATCAGAATGGGGCACTGGTCATATTCAGAGATGTCCGAGGCGTTCGGTTTCACCTTGGATGAATATATCTATTTTGGAGGTTATCCAGGTTCGGCGAGCCTCGTTCGAAACGAAAGACGTTGGAAGATGTACATCAAGGACAGTATCGCATCGCCAGCGATCGAGAAAGATGTCCTTCAGACAAGCAAAATATACAAGCCGATTCTGATGAAGCGGTTGTTTGAACTTGGATGCAGATATTCGACCGAGGAACTTTCCTTGACTAAAGCGCTCGGGCAATTGCAGGACGCCGGCAATGTCACGACCCTGGCTTCATATCTCGACCTTCTTGACCAATGCCAGTTGATTTGTGGATTGCAGAAATATGCCAATGATGACGCAAGAAAATACAACTCTATCCCCAAATTTCTCGTTTACAACAATGCGCTTCTTTCGGCGTTTCAACGGAAGTCATTCAACACGGCAAGGGTGAATCCTGAGATTTGGGGAAGATGGGTTGAAAGCGCGGTCGGAGCGCATCTGCTCTCGCAGGCGGAGGAAGATGACTTCAATGTCTATTATTGGCGAGAGCGCGATGACGAGGTTGACTTCATCGTACAGGCCGACGATGAATGCATCGCTCTTGAAGTCAAGAGCGGAAGGAGAAGTATGAATAACGGATTGTCCATTTTTGCAGAAAAGTTCAAACCGGCACACAGCTATATTATCGGAACTGGCGGAATTCCATTGGAGACATTCCTGAAAAGTTCGATAACGGATATGTTGTAAAGAGAAACAGTTGAATAGAAGAATGAGTGTAAACCAGTTCAGAGATGCTGTAAAGCATATCGGTTAAACAACCTCTAAAGTGTCAACCATTCTCAAGGGATGGTCATTTTTTTATTCTATTATTTTGTCTGTTGACTGAAATAAGGTATATTTACAAGTCCAAAAATGCGTAAATACGCAATTATTATACTATAAAATAACATTTCATATGGAGATAAAGCGTGATATTCATCTTGGTAGGCTCATCAAGAGCAAGCATAATGGCATGATTAAAGTCGTGACCGGCATCCGAAGATGTGGCAAGTCGTATCTGCTGATGAATCTTTTCAGACAGCATTTGATTGATGAGGGGGTGAATGAGGATCATATAGTAATGCTGGATCTTGAAAATCGAAGGAACAAGAGATTAAGGGACCCTGATGCCTTGCTGGAGTGGATTGACTCTCAAATTGTAGAATACAAGACTCCAGGAAATGTACCCAAAGAAGAATGGTACTATGTGATACTGGACGAGGTGCAGATGGTGCCGGAGTTTGAGGATGTATTGAATTCTTACCTGAGCATGCGGAATGTTGATGTATATGTGACAGGCAGCAATTCGCGGTTTCTGTCGAAGGATGTGATTACAGAGTTCCGGGGGCGCGGCCATGAGATTCACGTTACTCCTTTGTCAATGAGTGAGTTTGTCGGTGCGCATCCTGAAATGACTTTCGAGGAAGCGTTGGATCAATATATGACATACGGAGGATTGCCTGTGGTTTGCCTGGAACCCGATGTACGTGAGAAAGAAGCATATCTGAAAGGGTTGTTCGAAAAGACATACTTGACGGACATCCAGGAACGTTATCATATCAGGGGAAGCGATGTAATGGGTGAACTGATTGACGTGGTGGCCTCGGGCATAGGTGGACTAACAAACCCAACTAAGATAGAGAATACGTTCAAGACGGTCAAGGGGATCGGAGTGGACAGGAATACCATCAAGCAGTACCTTGAGATGCTGGAAGAGTCGTTTCTGATAAGGAAGGCAGTGCGCTATGACGTAAAGGGACGCAGATATATTGACACGCCACAGAAATACTATTTCGAAGATTTGGGACTCAGGAACGCACGCATCGGTTTCCGTCAGGTGGAAAAGACACATCTGATGGAGAATATGGTGTATAATGAACTTTGTCTTAAGGGCTATACTGTGGACGTGGGAGTTGTGACGCGCAATACCAAAGACTCCGATGGCCATAGTCGGAGAGTGCAGCTGGAAGTGGACTTTGTGTGCAACCGTGGACCAGAGAGGATATACGTTCAGTCCGCCTATGCATTGCCAGACAGAGAAAAGGTGGAGCAGGAACAGGCTTCGCTGCTGCAAATCAAGGACGGATTCAAGAAAGTAATAATCGCGGCCGACAGATATTTGTCTGGATATGACGAAAACGGCATCAGGATTCTGAGCCTTAGGAATTTTCTTATGGAAGGATTATCATTGGATTAGTTGAAGCAAACTTGTGAACCGCACAGGATTCGAAAAATAAATGACACAGGCCATATATTCAATGAATTGAACGGCCTGTGTCATTTTAAGATTTTATGCCGGAACGCCGCTGACGGGGACTTCCGTTTCGCGCCGTTCAAATATTAAAGCGGCGCGAAGAGAGAAACGGCGCAGTCGGACAATAAAATCATATCAATGGGCCGATCAATAAATGTCCATCAGAATATCTTGTACATAGACTGGTTGCTGGACAAAAGGTACTGAAGCCGGTCGTCACGGTCGGTCAGGTCGTCGCTCACTGGGAAATGCTTCCGGAAGTCGGACGTGATCTCACCAAGGCGGAAATCCTCCGGCGGCTCGGCGGTCTCGTCCAGCACGCGGATCTCAGCCGAGTTCTGCAATGAATATACAAGGAGCTCGTCCTCCCCCGGCCTCTTGCCGAACATATACCAGCAGGAATTGTAGGACAGGGCGTACGGAATGAACTCGAACTCAAGGATCTCAGGCCTGATCTCCACCGGACATAGCATATTCTCATCCTTTACGGCGGCATACTTCTGATAGAGGTGCTTGTGTTTCACGAATATTACCCTGTTCAGGGATATGGCCCTCGCGACCACCCTCGCATATTCATTGTTATAGCTGGCGCTGATGAACACCCGGTCCTTCGGGAAGCGGTCGTCCGTCAGCATATTCCCCATCAGGAAGGCGTTGATGCAGGTCAGGCGGAGCCGGTCGTCCGAAGATGCGGCACCGCCTTTTTTCGAGATGTAATATGTCGATGAACTGCCGGCGCGCCTGCACTCGATCATCACGCCGAAGATCTCCTCGATGTCCTTCCTGTACCTGTGGAACGTCCGCAGATCAAGTGACCCGCCTTTCGTGCACGCCCACCATTCTTTTCTGATCCGCTCGAAACTCGCACCGGACTCGCCGAACGAATCGACGATCTCCAGAAGCCTGATCCTGTCCTTTATCTTTTCCGCCAACATAGTGTTCTGATTTTTTCTCCGGCAAAGTTAGCCCATTATATCTGACAAAGTATGACAGACAGATTTTTTTTTGTGTGTCAAGTTTTGTCTTACAGCAAGGACTATCTTTGCGGGCGAGAAAACAGGATGATATGTATGAATACAAAGAGCTTTTCTGGAAAAGCGTCATCAGCTTCACTCCGCTGCTGGTGACGGTGGGGATAGTGGCGGTCAAACCGTTCGAGGCAAGGGCGGCGATGCTCGACTCCTGGTTCCGCTGGGTCATTCTTGTGGCGGCGATATGGGCGGCGTTCGGATTCCTCTGGTGCATCGACACGATTGTGGACATAATCAGAAAGGGATTCAACTATCTTGTCATCAAGACCATCGGCAGGAGCCGGAACAAGTACGTACGGGAGATAGCCTATTTTCTCGCCCCGGAATTGCTGCCCGGATCAAGGGCGAAATTTAATGAATGCCGTGACGAGGCCAGAAGCGGAGATCCTGACAAGGCCGACAAAATGTGTGACTTGGGATTCAGATACGCACACGGAATGGGTTGCAGGAAAAATTATCGGAAAGCCCATTTCTGGTATGAGGCCTCATACATCAATGGGTTTATGTTCGGCGGTGTGCTGTCGGATCTGATGATGGAGAATCTTGATGATGACACCAGAAAGAAAATATTGCGGCGGAACAGGCTGCCCCTGAAACTATACAAGAAAAAACAGGCGATAAGACTATTCATTATGCGGAAGTGCGGGGCCTCTCGATTAATCTGAGACGGGGTTCCGGAATATCATTGTCCTTGGGCGGATCGGCGGCTCCGCACTTTCATCAACAAAGCGCCTGGCGGGATTGTTTTCCTCGTCAGGCGCTTTCTACATACTCATCAATTATGGTTAAATGAATATCAGGCCGTTGTCGATGCAGGCCTG
>CAVCRL010000153.1:0-6470 GCA_963604455.1 Lachnospiraceae bacterium
TTCCAGTCCTTCATCGCCATCACGTTCGGCTATGCGCTCTATTACGTGTGCCGTATGTCGATGGGCGTGATGAAGCAGCCGCTGATTGATGCCGGTCTGCTCAACGCCACGCAGCTTGGTATCATCGGCGCCTGCCTTTATTGGACCTACGCCGTGGGCAAGTTCGTCAACGGATTCCTGGCCGACGGCTCGAACGTCAAAAGGTTTATGGCCACCGGTCTGGTGCTGTCGGCCGCCGCCAACCTGATTATGGGAGTGCTTGGCGCCACAGCGGTCAGCGCTGGCATCAGCAGCTCCATCATATTCATCGTGTTCGCTATAATGTGGGGCATCAACGGCTGGGCTCAGTCTATGGGCTCTCCGCCTTCGATCGTCACACTTTCGAGGTGGTTCCCGCTGAGGATACGTGGCACGTACTATGGATTTTTCAGCGCCTCGCACAACATCGGCGAGGGTCTCTCGTTCATATTCGTAGGCTCCATTGTGGCCGCCTTCGGTTGGAAATGGGGCTTCTTCGGAGCTGCCTGCGCCGGCCTTCTGGGAGTGCTGCTGATTCTTTTCTGGCTGCACGACACGCCTGAGAGCAAGGGACTTCCGTCCATCGAGGAACTTTCCGGCGAGGAGACAAAGAAGCCGGCCGCGCAGGAGTCCGCTGAGTCCGCCGAGGCTAGGGCCGCCGAGACCAGAAAGATCCAGAAAGCCGTTCTCCGCAATTCCGGAGTGTGGATTCTGGCCCTTTCCAGCGCCTTTATGTATATGAGCCGCTACGCCATCAACGAGTGGGGCACGATCTTCCTTCAGGAGACTTATGAATATGACCTCAAAGCCGCCGCCGCGATCATCGGCATCAACCCGATCTTCGGAGTGCTGGGAACGGTCTTCTCCGGCTGGCTGTCCGACAAGGTGTTCAAGGGGGACAGAAAATATCCCGCCTTCACCGCAGGTGTCCTTGAGGCGATTTCCCTCTACCTCTTCCTGTTCGGAAACGGCAGTCATTTCACGCTCATCCTTTCGATGGTCCTGTTCGGAATCGCCATCGGTGTTCTGATCAGTTTCCTTGGCGGTCTGATGGCCATAGACCTCGTTCCGAGAAAAGCCTCCGGAGCCGCTCTCGGCATCGTGGGAGTAGCCTCCTACGCCGCCGCCGGCTTGCAGAACGTAGTCACCGGCCTCCTTCTGGACAACAACACAGTCGAGGTAGTGAACAAGCTCGGCGAGACCGTGACCAAACACGATTTCACCTACGTCAGCTGGTTCTGGCTAGGTGCCGCCGTCATCTCCTTCCTCCTCCCGATGCTGAACTGGCGTCGCAAGCAGCAGGAGATATAAAAGACTTCGTTCGGATCAACATAAAAGAAGGGTGGCCAAGATTTGGTCACTCTTCTTGTTTTTGGACACTTGTCAAGATCGTAATAATGTGCGAATGATTGCAATGACACTTGAATATCGTTAAGAGATTGCTAACTTTGCCGTATGTTGTCTTTTGGAATATAATATGCCTGCACAAAGTGAACAGATTCTGGAGGAAGGGTTGATCAAGACCTTGATTGAGAACAGTTATGAACGTGTCATTCTCAATGATGAGAATGAACTCAAGTCCAATTTCAAAGCCCAGCTTGAGAAGCATAACACAGACGAGCTCAAGCGACACGGCCGCACGTCTTTCACCGAGTCTGAATTTGACAAGATTCTGCTTTATCTTGAAGGTGGAACGCGCTTCGAGAAGGCCAAGAAGCTTCGTGACTTGAAGGAATTTGAACTCGAAAACGGAGAGCGTGTCTGGATTAATTTCTTCGATTCCAAGAATTGGTGCAAGAACGAGTTTCAGGTGGCCAACCAGATAACGGTAGATGCTAAGAGGAAGAACCGCTTTGACGTGACTATCCTCATCAATGGCCTTCCGCTTGTGCAGATTGAACTGAAGAGAAGAGGCATTGAACTGAAACAGGCATATAATCAGGTTCAGAGATACCAGAAGACCGCATTCAATGGACTCTTTGACTACATTCAGCTTTTTGTCATCTCCAACGGAGTAAACACCAGATACTTCGCGAATAATCCTAACGGTGGCTACAAGTTCACATTCAATTGGACGACTCCAAACAATGAACCGATAAACAACCTTGAACTCTTCGCCAATGACTTTCTGGCGAGATGCACTCTTGGCAAGATTATAGGCAAGTACATAGTCCTTCACGAAGGAGACAAGATGTTGATGGTGCTCCGCCCGTACCAGTATTATGCCGTGGAGGAGATTCTGAAGAAAGTGCAGGAGTCCAATGATAACGGGTACGTGTGGCATACAACAGGAGCCGGAAAGACGTTGACCTCGTTCAAGGCAGCGCAACTGGTTTCGGAAGTCGATGGCGTTGACAAGGTGCTGTTCGTGGTGGACAGACACGACCTTGACACTCAGACACAAGCGGAATATGAAGCGTTCGAGCCAGGGGCTGTTGACAATACTGACAACACTGGAGAACTCATCAAGAGGCTAAGCGGAAATTCCAAGATCATCATCACCACCATACAGAAGCTGAACTGTGCGGTCACGAAAGACTACTACAATAAGCATCTGCAAGACATTCGTGACAAAAAGGTTGTGATGATTTTTGATGAATGTCACCGTTCTCACTTCGGTGACTGCCATAAGAATATAGTCGGTTTCTTTCACAATCTCCAGATTTTCGGATTTACCGGAACACCGATTTTTCGGGAAAACGCCAAGCAGGAACATACTACTGCGGAGGTATTCGGGAAATGTCTGCATAGATACCTGATCAAAGATGCCATAGCTGATGATAATGTGCTTGGTTTTCTTGTTGAATATTATAAAGGACAAGAAGATGTGGACTTGGAATCGGAAACAAGGATGCGGGAGATTGCGCGGTTCATATTGAACAACTTCAATCATTCTACCTTTGATGGTGAGTTCAATGCGATGTTCGCTGTCCAGTCTGTTCCGATGCTCCTTGAATATTACAGGATATTCAAGGAACTGAGACCTTCGATCCGCATCGGTGCGATATTCACTTATGCGGCGAACGAGAGCCAGGATGACAATCTTACTGGAATGGGACAAGGCTTTGAGGATGAGAAAGTGACCGCCGACAAGCTGCAGGAGATAATGGATGACTACAACAGAATGTTCGGCACTGCATACGATGTGCCTCATTTCAGTCTCTATTACGATGACATCAACGAGCGTATGAAGAAGCGCAGGCCGGATATGGAGCCTCTTGATCTGCTGATTGTCGTGGGAATGTTCCTGACCGGGTTTGACGCCAAGAAGCTGAACACCCTGTATGTGGACAAGAATCTGGAATGGCACGGTCTCCTTCAGGCGTTCAGCCGCACCAACCGCGTGCTCAACGAGAAGAAGCGTTTCGGCAAGATAATCTGTTTCCGCGACCTGAAATCCAAGGTTGATGCCGCCATCAAACTTTTCAGCAACAATGAGCCTAATGAATATATCGTCAGAAAACCTTATCTGGAAGTTCGTAAGGATCTCAATCAGAAGATGATTGATTTCCTGAAGAAATATCCGGATCCGGCTTCCATCGACTCTCTGAAGAGCGAGCGTGACAAGAAAGACTTTATACTTGCTTTCAGGGACATCATCAAAGGAAATACCGAGATTCAGATTTACGAGGACTATACTCCGGAGGATAAGTATTTTGCTATGTCTGAGCAGGAGTATATGGACTTCCGTAGCAAATACCTTGACATCACGGTCGGTGTTGTGGACAAAGACGATGCTCGGACCGGAACTTTAGAAGATCCCGAAATCCCTTATGGCGATTCCAAACTAGAAGACATAGACTTCTGCCTTGAACTGCTGCACAGCGATGTCATCAATGTCGCATATATCCTTGCCCTCATTGAGGATTTGAATCCAGAGAACGAGGATTATGAATCCAGACGTCAACATATTCTTGACACGATGATAAGGGATGCCGCGATGCGTAACAAGACAAAACTCATCGACGGCTTCATCAAACAGAACATCGACAATGACAAAAGCGGCTTCATCAGAGCCAAGGCGGACGGGAATATTGACCTCGAAGGCCGCCTGAACGACTATATTTCAAAGGAGAAGTCGAAAGCCATCGCCAATCTGGCTGATGATGAGGGACTTGACAAGGAGTCGTTGCAGAGTTTCTTCAAGGAATACGACTATCTTCAGCGCGAGAAGCCGGAGATCATACAGAATGCCATAATGAGAAAAAAGGTTGGCCTTATCGAACGCAGGAACATCTTCAAACGGGTTATGGCCAGACTCCGTGGCATTATAGACACTTTCAGTTGGGATTAAAAAGACAAACACGATATGAGCGAAGAATTACAGCAAAAACTGCGTACGCAGCTTTGGACGGTTGCGAACACACTCAGAGGAAATATGTCCGCCGGTGATTTTATGTACTTCACCCTTGGATTCATATTCTACAAGTATCTCTCGGAGAAAATCGAACTACGAGCGAACGAGATACTCCAATACGACAACATAGACTTCAAGACCGCTTGGGAAAGCGGTGATGAAGAATTGAAGGATGAACTGAAAGCGCAGTGCATCCAGGATCTGGGATATTTCGTAGAGCCGGAATATCTGTTCTCCACCATCATATCTATGATTCAGGGAAAAGAGAATATCCTTCCAGCTCTTGAGCGCTCTCTGAAGAAGATTGAAGACAGCACCATCGGACAGGAAAGCGAGGATGACTTTGGTGGCCTGTTCTCCGACATTGACTTGGCATCGCCGAAACTTGGAAAGACGGCTGAAGACAAGAACAGGCTCATCAGTGATGTCCTTGTCGCGCTCGACGGCATTGACTTCGGACTTGAGGATGCGCAAGATATTGACATATTGGGCGATGCGTATGAATATATGATCGGGCAGTTCGCCGCGGGAGCCGGAAAGAAGGCAGGGGAGTTCTACACTCCGCAGGAGGTCAGTCAGATTCTGTCGGAAATCGTTATCACCGGAAAGAACAGGCTGAAGACCGTCTATGACCCGACTTGCGGTTCCGGCTCTCTGCTCCTTCGTACCGCCCGCGAAGGTAATGCCGATGAGATATTCGGCCAAGAGAAGAATCCTACCACATTCAATCTTGCAAGAATGAATATGCTTCTTCACGGGGTCAAGTACCGGGACTTCGACATACATAATGGTGATACGCTTGAGGACGATGAGTTCGGAGACAGACAATTTGATGCGGTGGTGGCGAATCCTCCGTTTTCTGCCGAGTGGTCCGCCGCCGCGAAGTTCAATAACGATGACCGTTTCAGCAAGGCCGGAGTCCTGGCTCCGAAATCCAAGGCCGACTACGCTTTTATCCTGCATATGGTCTATCACCTAAACGATGGCGGCACAATGGCTTGCGTGGCTCCTCACGGCGTGCTTTTCCGAGGCGCTTCCGAGGGCAAGATCCGTGAATATCTGATTGAGAAGAAGAACTACATCGACGCTATTATCGGTCTTCCTGCGAACATCTTCTACGGCACAAGCATCCCGACCTGTATCCTCGTGATGAAGAAATGCCGCAAGGAGGATGAGAATATTCTGTTCATTGATGCCAGCAAGGAGTTCGAGAAAGTCAAGACCCAGAACAAGCTAAGGCCTGAGCACATCAAGAAGATTGTCGATACCTACCGTGAACGCAGAGAGATTGAGAAATACAGCCACTGCGCGACCCTTCAGGAAGTCCGTGACAACGACTATAACCTGAATATCCCACGCTATGTCGATACATTCGAGGAAGAGGAACCGATAGACATTCACGCGGTGATGAGCGAGATCAAGGATTTGGAGGCAAAGCGTGCCGAACTTGACAAGGAGATCGATGTTTACCTGAAGGAGTTGGGAATATTATAGTTTTTTTATTTTGATGGATGACTAATATGAAAATTGACGATAAAACGAGCCATAATAGCCCGTCTATCAGATTCCCGGAGTTCACCGGGGAGTGGGAGGAATTTGAGTTAGGAGATATAGCAAGGGTGGTAGGTGGTGGTACTCCTGACACGAATAATCGCCGATATTGGAATGGCAATATTCAATGGTTTACGCCATCCGAGATTGGCAAAAATAAATATGTAAGTAACAGTCTCCGTACAATATCTGAAGAAGGTCTAAACAGTTCCAGTGCCAAACTCCTTCCGATTGGAACGATATTGTTAAGTTCAAGAGCGACTGTAGGTGAATGCTCTATAAATAAAAGAGAATGTACGACGAATCAAGGGTTTCAGTCTTTAATTCCAAAAGAGAATTTCTTAAATGAGTTTGTTTTTTATTTGATGCAAACCAAACGAAAGGAGTTAATTAGAAAATCGTGTGGTTCAACATTCCTTGAAATTTCAGCTAATGAAGTACGAAAGATAAAAATCGCAGTTCCGACACGCATTGAACAGGAGAAAATAAGTAAACTATTGGCTTTGCTAGATAAGCGCATCGCAGTTCAAAACAGGCTCATTGA
>CAVCRL010000154.1:0-6464 GCA_963604455.1 Lachnospiraceae bacterium
CACCGTGCTCGTGTCCAGCTGGAAGAAAGTCGTCAGCAACGCCCAGTTCTGGTTCTCGTCCATCCTTAAAGTGTCCACATTCTCGGACATCTACTGGCTTGAGGGTCTGAACCGTTTCCGCATCGAGAACTTCCTCGGAACCGGAATCGACCTCAGCTACACGATCCTGAATCCGGACTTCAAGGCCGATGACCTGAACACCTGGCAGGGCGAGTTCAGCCCTCTGGACTACTACGCCGAGGAACCGTCCGATGACGGGTTCAAGTACTGGAGCCTCCGTGACGCGGACGGAAACTGGTTCGAATGGGCTCCGGAAGGAGCCGCCAGCAAGGTGACCGGCCTCTCCGTTTACAGGACAACGACATATTCAAACATCATTATGGACGGAACCACGGAGCCGACAGGCTTCCTTACCTGCTACGTCAACTGCGAGGACTCCTCCTACGATGGTTGGGAATATATCTATATGTACTGGGATCCGACCGATGTCACCGCTCCCGGCAAATAATCCATAATCTTAAGATTGAACGAAATGAACAGAATATATTCATCAAAGATGGGCAGGCTCGCGGGCATATTCCTGCTTTCCGCTCTCTGCGCCCTCACGTCCTGCAAGGATGACGAGAAGGTCCTGACACCGCTTCCAGCCCCGGAAGCCGGTCTTTATCAGGCTACGGTCAGTTCGCTGACATTCTATTGGGACAAGGTGGCCAACGCCACTCAGTATGCCTATGAGCTTCTGGATCCGGAAGGAGAGAAAGTCTCGGGAGGTGTCACGGAGAGCACTGTGGCAGTCCTGACCGGCCTCAAGGACAACACCAGCTATAAGTTCACTGTCTGGGCCTACGGGCCGTTCGAGGGGGATTACAGCAAATCCCCTGTGGCAGAGATCAGCGGGACGACTCCGGCCATCATACAGCTCGCCACACCGGTTCCGGTCATCAATCTGGAGAACGGTGTGGTCGCCAGCTGGGAGGCCATTGCCAATGCGGCATATTACAGTTACACCTGCACATCCGCCAACGGTACTGACATTTCCGGTACGGTCGAGGGCACAAGCGTAGCCCTGAGCAATCTTGCCACGGGGGCATATTCATTCTCGGTGAAGGCTGTCAGCGGCGAGGAGGCGTTCAGTGATTCCGAGTCAGCGACCGTCAGCTTCGAGATCGAGAAGAAGGAGTCCTGGAGAGTTGTAGGAACATTCGATGACGGAACCGGCAACAAATGGCCGGTAACGATGATCGTCTGGAACAACGGCACTTACACTCTTAAGGATTGGTACAACGTCGAGGGCTACGACCTTGAGTTCTCCGTCAACGATGACACTACCATCAACATTCTCAACTGCTACGAGCCATATCTGCCGAACATTTGGGTGGAGGCCGGATTCGAGGAGGACAACGGATGGATCAAGCTGTACACCGCAAGCGGTTACTCAAGCTTTGCAGGAAGCAAGAGCGAGGGCGGTTCCGTATGGTTCTACAGCTACAAGACCGAGGGATATGCTGAGTTCAGTTGGACTGGTGACGGCGGCAGCCTGATCGACGATCTTGTCGGAACATATAGCCAAAATTCAACCGGGAGCCAGATCTTTGATGGCAGTAATTGGGTTGACTTCACCTCCACAAACGATGTCGTGATCGAGAAAATCGACGACAACACCGTTTCGGTGACCGGTCTAATGTACGAGGACAACACGCTGAAAGCTACAGTTGACGCAGAGGCCAAGACATTGACCTTTGAGCCTCAGACCTGGCTTGACTGGTACGTGTTCTGCGTCTATGACAGCCCGACGGCATCTGTAGTCGCAACTATCGCAGACGGTGTGATAACGATGTCAAACTGGACTGCCTACTACACAGACTACTCCTACAGCTATGTCTATGGCGCAAGCACAACTCTGACCAAGAAGTAATCTTCTCCTTTATGGACAAGCAGGCCCGGCATCTTTCTCGATGCCGGGCCTGTTTTATCTATCATTCTCTACTCCCACTCAATGGTTGCAGGCGGTTTGGAGGAGATGTCGTACACTACTCGGTTGACCCCCTTGACCTTGTTTATGATGTCGTTGCTGACCTGGGCGAGGAAATCGTACGGGAAGTGGAACCAGTCGGCGGTCATCGCGTCGGTGGAGACCACGGCGCGGAGGGCGACAGGATTCTCGTAGGTCCTCTCGTCACCCATCACTCCCACGCTCTTGATAGGCAGCAGGATGACTCCGGCCTGCCAGATGGCGTCATAAAGGTTCGTGGCCTCGATGCGCGGATCAGAGGCGGATGGAAGATGGAGGGAGGTGCAATCATATTCACGTAATCCTTTAATGAATATGTCGTCGGCCTCTCTGAGGACATTCAGTTTTTCCTCGGTGATGTCGCCGATGATGCGGATGGCGAGTGACGGACCCGGGAAAGGATGCCGTCCGACAAGCTCTTCCTTGATGCCAAGGGCACGTCCGACCCTGCGGACCTCGTCCTTAAAGAGGGCGCGCAGCGGCTCGACTATCTTCAGGTTCATCTTCTCAGGAAGGCCGCCAACATTATGGTGCGACTTGATCTTGGAGGCAATGCCCTCGATGCCGGCGGACTCGATCACGTCAGGGTAAATGGTTCCCTGGGCGAGCCAACGAGCGTTCTCGATGGTGCGGGCGTATTTGTCGAAGGTCTCAACGAAGAGCCTTCCGATGATCTTTCTCTTGGCCTCAGGCTCGGTCACTCCGGCGAGAGCATCAAGGAACTCCTTAGACGCGTCAGCACCGATGACATTGAGGTCCATATCCTTGTACGAGGCCAGAACATCCTCATATTCATTCTTCCTCAACAGGCCGTTGTTCACGAATATGCAGGTGAGATTGTGGCCGATGGCTTTGTTCAGAAGCACGCCGGCGACGGTCGAGTCAACTCCGCCGCTGAGACCGAGGATGACCTTCTCGTCCCCTATCTGTTCGCGGAGGCTGGCTACGGTCGTCTCGATGAACGACGCCGGGGTCCAGTCACCCTTGCAGCCACATATTCCCAAAGCGAAATTGCCGAGGATCGTCGTGCCTTCCGTCGTGTGGAATACCTCCGGGTGGAACTGCACGGCGTAGGTCTGCTCGCCTTTGATGTGGAAGGCGGCGTTGGTGACGCTCTCGGTGGAGGCGATCACCTCTGCTCCCTCAGGAAGTCGGGCGATCGTGTCACCGTGTGACATCCAGACCTGCGAATGAGCCGAAACTCCCTTGAGCAGAGGAGATTCCGGATCCACCACATCCATCATCGCGCGGCCATATTCACGAGCCAGGGAACCAAGCACCTCGCCGCCGAACTTGTGGGCGAGATACTGCGCGCCATAGCATATTCCCAGAAGAGGAAACTTGCCTTTGATGCCGCTGAGGTCGATCTGCGGGGCGTTCTTGTCACGCACCGAGCAAGGGCTTCCGGAGAGGATGACTCCCTTGACGGTGGAGTCCAGCTCCGGCACCTTGTTGAACGGGTAGATTTCGCAGTAAACATTCAGTTCACGAAGTCTGCGCCCGATGAGCTGCGTGACCTGTGAGCCGAAATCCAGAATGATGATTTTTTCTGTCATATACGGACGGGAAATTTAGACTTCAAAATTAATCCAATTTTTCCAATGCGGCAAGAAAAAATGTTGTGCTAGTCCTTCAAACAAGCCAAAGGGATGACCTTGACTCCATCTGGGCGAGTATATGCCATTTCCCCTCCCGTGATTACAATCATCAAGTCCGGTTCTCGAAGTTTAATCTGTTTTTCGATATTATTATGTTCCTGCACCAATCGTTTGATTTCCTTCAAATGTTCCGCACCTTCCTCTATCTCACGGCTTCCCAATTTGAACTCTATTAGAGCATATCTGCCATCTTCAAGATGAAGAACCGCATCCGCTTCAAGATCATACCTGTCATGATAGTATGAGATTGAGCCGCCAAGTGACATAGAATAAGCCTTTAGATCACGAATAGCCATACATTCAAACAAGAATCCAAATGTCTTTAAATCCGTATAAAGAGCTTTGGGAGACAGTCCCAGCGCCGCTACAGCGATGGAAGGGTCAACAAACTCTCGCTTGGAGCCACGGCGTATGGCTGATGCGGAACGGATGGCCGGATTCCATGCTTCTACATCCTGAATGACGAACAAACGCCGAAAAGCATCCAAATATATGTCAAACGACGTGTCGCTGATTCCTTCAAGATGCTCATTCACATCCTTAAACACCACACTCTTTTTTGCCAATGTCGATATATTGCGAGCATAGCTCTGTAGAATGGCATTTGCAATTTTTTCACTTCTGATTACACCATCAATCGTTGATATGTCGGTGTCGCATACAGAATGCACATAATTTTTGGCGACCTGTAGCCTCGCCTTGTCGAACTTAGCCTTGAGTGAAGCCGGCCAACCACCACGACAGGCCACGAATATCAATTCTTCAATGGACATATCTGATGTTACCCCATCTATGTCCAAGTCAGATTTATCAAACAATTCCTTCAGGGATATTTTTCCATTGGATTCCATTGACTCATACAGGCTCATCGGAAGCATTTGCATCTTTGCGATTCTGCCACTGCCGGAATGTCTGATTAACTCTTTTCTTTTCTTGGGATCGATAGAGTTTGAACCAGTCAGGATAAATTGTCCGAACTCTTTTCTATTATCAACCATAGTCCGGACAGAATCCCAAAGTACAGGAGCTTCCTGCCACTCATCTATCAGCCGAGGAGTGTCGCCTACGAGCAACAGCGAAGGCTTGACTGCTATTGTCGCCTGATACCTATCGCGCATATCAGGATCTTGCAGACGGATAATGCTGTTCGCCTGCTGCTCGGCGGTTGTCGTTTTGCCACACCACTTGGGGCCTTCTATGAGCACAGCTCCAGAAGATGACAATTGCAGACTCAGTAATTCATCAGCTGTTCTTTTGAGGTAATCCATATCATCGCTCTTAAGATACAGATGCAAAGATAATGATTTTTACCAGGATAAACGAAGTAATTGGTATTTTTGCGGCGTTTTGATTGGTATTTTTGCGGTATTTTGATTGGTATTTTTGCGATAAAAAGCCAACTCTAAACCTTCAGGAAGCAGTTCTTCCTGTAGAGGAAGTAGAGTACGGACCAGCAGATGGCGAAGTAGCCGAGGCTGAAGACGAGCTTGGACCAGGATTCGGGAAGAAGGCCCATAACGCCGCCGAAGAAGAAATCCGTGATCTTGGGGATGCTCACGATCCTCTGAAGCAGATAGACCGTGATCGAGTTCATTCCGACAACCTGGAAAAAGAGGACACCCTTGCGCCAGCCTTTGACATCAATGAGATAATAGAATATGGCGAAGAGGCCTACCGACCAAGCGGCTGCGGCGAGCACGAAAGTGCTGGTCCACAAGCTCTTGATAACCGGGAACCAGATAGACCAAACGAGAGCGATGACGGCCATAACAGCTGCGGCGGCAAGCATCTTCACGGTCTTGCGGCTGCCGGAGTCATTCGACTCCTTCACATAGCGGCCGGTGAACATTCCAAGCATAGCGGTCACCACGGCCGGAATTGTGCTCAACAGCCCTTCCGGATCACCGAGACCTTTCTTATAAATGTGGTTCGGCAGCAGGATCCTGTCAATATAATAGGCGATGTTGCCTTCCGTCGAAAAAGAATCAGCTCCGGCCGGAGCGTCAGGGGCGACAACAAACCTCAGCAGGAGGAAATAGCCGATCAGAATGCCGATGGCGACTCCCCACTGGGTCTTCTTACCGGTGTAAAGGTAAAGAATCGCCGCCAATGCCCAGGCGATTCCGATCCTCCCGAGGACGCTCGGAAACCTCAACGTGGCGAAATGTAACTGGAATATTCCCTGATAGACAAGGCCAAGGAATATCAGGACGCAGGCGCGGCGCAGCACGTCAAGGCAGAGCCGGGAGCGTGACATTCCCTTCGCGAGTTTCTTGGATGATGAATATGGGAATGTCATTCCCGAGATGAACAGGAAGAGCGCGAAGATCGTGTCGTGATGGTGGAAGCCTTCCCAGTCCACGTGTGACATCTGGCCGGCCAGCCAGCAGTTCTCTCCACCCGGAAAGAGGCCACAGAAGTTGACGATGATGGCGCTCAGGCCCATAATGAACATCATATCAAAGCCCCTCAGAGCGTCAAGGGAGAGGAGGCGGCCAGTTGTGGAAGATTCTTTGTTTGTCATATTCTTTAATTATTCTACAACAATTTCATCTACGAATATAAAGGCGTGGTTGCCGCGGCCGGGATGCCAGTCAGGAATCGGGTACAGGCCCGCGGCCTTGACGCGGACGTAATGTGAACGAGACTCTTGGAAAGAGACCGGGATCTCACGAAGACCGTCCGGATCGCTTGGCTTGTCCGTGACAACATTCAGGAACGCCACGGAATCGAAGTGCTCACCGTCATCGGAAAGGCTCACCTCGATCGAGGACGGGGCGAAGATGTAGTTCAGT
>CAVCRL010000155.1:0-6291 GCA_963604455.1 Lachnospiraceae bacterium
ACAATATTCTCAGCCTATGCCGCGGCCCTGCTGATCCTCTTGGGAGGATGCGGCAAGCACGAGGCGGCTCCGGATCCATCATCGGACAACCTGATCATCCGTGTCAGCCCTGAGGTGACATCCATAACCAGAGGCTATCACGAAGAGGCCGGAACGATCACGGATTTCGACTTGTGGATTCATAACCGTTCCAACAGCAGGTACTCCTACCCTAACACTCGCTTTACCCTTAATGGAACCGAGTGGACCCCGGAGTCAATGATGCTTTGGGAAAGCAAGAGTGCGGTCGTGGATTTCCTTGCGGTTTCCCCTTCACTTCCGACAAGGAATATTTCTCTTGACACATCCAAGGACAACACCATCTTTGAATTCGATGTGGAATCAGAGCAGACCCTTGACAGCCGGAAGTCAGACCTGTTGATTTACAATGGGTACGGCTACAGCCTGTCCGGCGATAGTGACGGTAAAAATAAGATACCGGTGGACGATGCCGGGAAGATGATAATCAACTTCTCCCACGCCCTCACCCTTTTTCAGGTGGAATTGACTCTCGGCACGGAATTCAACCACGACGGAGTCCCGAAGGAATGTCCAATCTCCAAACTGACTGTCAGCGGAACCGTTCTGGAAGGAGAATATGTTTGGGTCAGAGAAAGTGATACGTTTGAGGTGAAGGGAAAAAGTGGAGTCGCACCTTCCACAATCACGGCCTATCGGAAATTATGGACACCTGCCGAAAACACGACCGGAAGATGCCAGTCCGTGTACGAGTGCATATTCATTCCACAGGAGGTGGTTAATATGAAGGTTGATTTTCTGTTGAACGGGAAACCTTACACGTACACTCATAATGGTCGTATTTCCCCCAATGGCGGCGGCAAATCGATGGTCCTTCCGCTCATAGTCGGCAAGGACGAGGTCCTCTTGGGCGGTGATATCACCGCGAAGCCTTGGGTGGCTGGTAACGGTGAAGATGGCGAAGATATTGAAACTGAGTAATATATGAAAAAACTATATTTATTGACGACTGTAGCGCTCTTGGCGCTCTCGGCCTGCGACAAGGATCGGATGCGGCAGCCGGAGATTCCGCCGGTAGGTTTCCCTGAGGACGGAGTGGTGCGCATCAGTGCGAATGCCGACACACCTCAGACCCGCGTGGACGGAACCGATGAATATGCCGGGACAACTTTGGGCCTTTTCTTGGATTACGGCTCTGGAGACCGGCTTACTATGGACAATGTCCGTTGGACTAAAGATTCCGACTGGAAAGCGGACAGGCAGATGCTCTGGAAGGACTCTAAGACTGCGGTGAAACTCTACGCCTACGCTCCGTATGTGCCCGGACAGGATGACCCGGCCAAGATCGAGTTCTCCATCCCGGCTGACCAGAGCGAAGGTACGATCGGTGCCGACCTTGTGACCTGGGCGAATGATAGTTTCACTCCGGACAACAACGTGAACGAAAACTTCACTACTGACGGGAAGGTGTTGATCACGTTCTCGCACCGACTCGTGAAGCTGACATTCAATTTCGAGAAAGGCAACCAGTTCGATTCTGATGTGACTGTTGAAAAGGCCGTGCTTCTCGGAACGACGTCAAAGGTGCTCTGTGATGCGACTGACGCGTCTAAAGTTTCTGCCGCTGATGATGCGGCCAGCCAGGGCATCACGCTGCATAAGCTTGCCGACCTTAAGTACGAGGCCGTGTTCTGCCCCGGTGACGGTCAGAAACCTGGCGCGACAATGTTGGAGGTCAAGATGTCTGACAATAAGGTTCTTCGCTACACCGTTCCAAGTGGAGGGCTGGTGGAAGGCGGCTTGAAATTTGGCCATTCCTACGAGATGAAAATGCGCCTTGGCAAGGACAAGATCGAGGTCGGTTCCGTCACGCTCAATAATTGGGATGGAAGTTCCCGCCTTGTAGGTGGAGAGGCGACACCGGCGGAATAGACGTTTCAAGCACTGAATCATTAGATAATCAGGAATATATGAAATTCGGAACAACATATTCAATTGCCCTGCTGCTTGCTATTATCCTTGCTTTGTCTGCCGCTTGCGACAAGGCTCCTCAGCTATCTTCTGAATATTCTACCGACCCGAATGCCGTACTTATAGACGCTTCCGTCGGGGCTCTCACCAGAAGCAATCCGCTTGGCGAGAATCAGACCAAGTTCAATGCCGGGGACAAGATTTCGGTCGTCCATACTTCTGCCAACAAACAAGTTGACTACACGTATGACGGGAGGTCCTGGGTTCCGGAGGGTGATGATTACCTTGTCTGGCAGACAGATAAAAAGAACATTTTTCGTTTGCAGTATCCTTTGAGTGGAATCGGTGAGTTTTTTAAGAATCAATCAACTCTTGAGGAGATGACCAAATCTGACCTTATGGAGGCGAAGAGTGTGGAATTTGACAAGATCCCTGACGACAGACGGCTTGTCGCCAAACTTGAGCGGCAACGGTCCCTCGTCACCGTGAAGATTGTCGGCTTCAATGATGAGTTCGGTGCTGACCCGAAGATCACGGATTTGAAACTGCATCTGTGGGACGGGTCTCAAGGTGAAGAAATCATTAGGGTGACCCCGTATATCCGGGACGGGCAAGGTGTCGCACAACCGGCAGGTACCGAAGGCCGGGTTGGATATTCTTACACGGCGATTGGACGGAATGATTGCGACTATGAGTTTCAGAATATGCCTTTCATTACGATGACAGTTGCCGGCAAGACCCTTACTGTCGCGAACCCGGCTCCGATGGAGATCGGCAAGCACTACACCTACGAACTTACGGTCGGCAAAGAGACCGTGAAGATCGGAGGCGTCACGGTGGAAGACTGGACTGAGGGCAGGATTGAAGGCAAGTTCGAGACTGAAGTAGATGACTACAGCGAATGGGACGGGAAGAAGGTATCTTCCGGGTACACATTCTCAGGCACCGGCACCGGGACAGATCCATACCTTATCAAGTCCGCAACCGACCTTGCCGGTCTCGCTGCCAATGTCAATGCCGGCAACATCTATATGGGCAAGTATTTCAAGCTTGAATCGAATATAGACTTGATGGGCCACGAATGGACGCCGATAGGAAATAAAGGCAACCCATTTGACGGAATTTTTGATGGAAACAGCAAGATTATCACTAATATGGCTATCACTGCCGCTCCAAGTGATCAATCCGGTGTAGGCCTTTTCGGGAACTGTAGCGGAGCCTCTGTCAGCAACGTGGTGTTGAAGAATGCGAAAATCACATACAATGGCGAAGCCATTATTTCTGCCGGTTTGATCTGCGGAGAGTTTTCTGGAACGGTGAAAAATTGTCGTGTTGATGGCAGCATAGTCACATTCGCCATAAATGGAGGATATTGTGGAGGAATAATCGGGTCAATCGGTGGTTCTGCATCTGTTTCGGATTGTGAAGTTGCGATTCAAGGTGAAACGTCGTGGGGTAATATGGGGGGAATTGTAGGCTACAACAGCATAGAGGTGAATTTGACAATAGATTCTTGTATCGCTAAGGGTGAAATAAATGGAGGGAACAGCGGATTTGGTGGAATAGCCGGTTATTTGCTCGGTAGGGGTGTTCTTGTAAAAAACTGTACGTCCTATGTCAAATTGGGTAAGTCTGAAGGGACGACTCCGAGGGTGGGAGGACTTGTAGGATCTTTCTATTATGGCAAGGCAGAAAGTTGCACCGTTTATGGTATCATTTCGTTCATTAATGATAGTGGCCTAGTCGGCGGAATGTTCTCAGACGTATATGACGTAATGCTGTCCAATCTCAACTTCAGTGGAGGTATTGATGTGACTATCCAAGGATCATCTGCTGCTATATGGACTAACATCGGTGCCTTTATAGCATGGGCTGGCGGAACAGCAACAACGGCTACAGGATGCACCTATAAGAAATCCGGAACCGGGGATTACCCGGCAGTCGGTATATGCGATGACGAAAGTTTTGACCCTGACACACTTGACATCAAAGGAATCTGATGAATATGAAATATTCCAAATTATACATTATCCCGGTGCTGGTGGCGGCCATTGCGTCCTGCACCAAGGTTCAGGGGCCGGAGAACGGTGTTTTCCCTGAGGGTGGGGAGGTTCGCATCAGCGCCAGCGTTGACGCGGCCGGTACCTCTGGGACTGGGGTTATGGCTTTCAAGACCAAGGGGGCTGGTTCTCCTGCGACCTGGGCAGAAGGTTCGACCCCATATGCAGGCGGCACCCTCGGGCTGTTCCTCGATTACGGAAAGGGTTCCACGTACACTCAGTCCAACGTCCTTTGGGAAAACAACGGCTCGAACAGCTGGTCTTCGCAGACCAGAACGCTCTGGGGCAAGGCTTCCGAGCCTGTGGGAGTCTATGCCTATGCGCCTTATGATGCAGGTCAGACGAAGGCTTCCGGAGTGGAATTCATCATCCCGACCGACCAGTCTGAGGGGCTAGGGGCGGCTGACCTGCTGTGGTGGTACCCGGGAATAGAAAATGGCACCAAGGCGGATGTCACCGCCGGCAGTTTCACAGACGGCAAGATCGACATCGCTTTCAGGCACGCGCTCATCAAGCTCACGGTGAACTTCGAACTGGCTTCCCAGTTTAAGGGGAAGGACATCACCATCAAGGAGGCGTGGTACCATCAGTCAATGGAAAAGGTAGGGATAAATTTCACCGGATCCGACAGCAAGGGTGTCCCTTACGTCGGGATGGGGCCAACTGCGGGAAGCAGTGCCTCCAGCATTAAGATGCACAACTGCTCGGCGAACGGCAATCTTTCCTGTGAGCTGCTGTTCTTCCCATATCCGTTTTCCGAAGGAAGCAAGCTTCTCACCGTGACCCTTTCCGACGGTCGGGATTACATCCTGACTCCAGACTATAATTTTCTTGGCTTCTGGGAAAATACAACAACGAACGGCTATGTCACAGGCATCGCCTACGAGATGACCGTAACTGTCGGCAAGGACAAGCTGGAGATGGGCTCTGTCACAGTGGCAAATTGGATCGACAAGGGCAGCGTCGGCGATAATTTTTGGACGGATGCCGATGAATATAGCGAGTGGGGCGGCCCTGAGGATATTGCCACTGAATATGCCGGTGGTGATGGCTCAAAGGATGATCCGTTCCAGATCGCCACTGCCGCGCAGCTCGCCTATATGGCGCAAGAAACCAAGAACGGCAAATATTATAATGAATTCAAATATTTCGAACTGACCTCGAACATCGATCTCAAAGGATTTGATTGGACTCCGATAGGAACCCAAGCTTATGGTTTCGCAGGAGTTTTTGATGGCGGGGGTAATGTCATAACCAATCTTAAGGTAAGCGGCGATAATGACAGAGCAGGACTTTTCGGCACAGTGAGTGCCGAATCGGACGGGACTGAGATCAAGGATCTTGTCATCCGTAACGCTTCTGTCTCAGCGGCCTCTTCTAATGCCGGAATTGTGGCTGGCCACTGTTATTTGCCAGGAGGAAAATGCACGATTTCTGGCTGCAAGGTGGACGGAAATGTAGTCAGCAACTGCTTCGCTGGTGGCATATTAGGCTCTTCTTATGGTGACATTTCTGCCGATGCGCTGTTGATCGAGAACTGCACTGCTGATGTCAACTGCACTGTTGAGAATGGCCAGCAGAATGCTTCTTGTGGCGGGATAGCTGGCCGGTTAGATCGTGGGGTCATAAGGGGCTGCACTGTGCTCGGCAAGGTGGAGGGCACGTTTAATGTCGGAGGACTTGCGGGCTGCTTGTACAATGGGGACATCAATTCGCCTTTTAACTATGTTTATGCGGAGGTCGGGATTTCCAAGGCCAGTGGCAAGGAATGCCACATCGGCGGCTTGGTCGGGGATGTCGATGGTCTGGAAATACACAGTATCTTAAACTGTCGGATGTACGGCAAGGTCTGGTGTGCCGAGGGGCTCAGTGCCTCTATCTATATCGGTGGAGCTGTTGGCTATGCGTGTAGTGTCAAACTGGAAAACCTCTGTTTTTACGGAAGCGTAGTGGCCGGGAAACCTGCTGACGAGAGAGAACTCTATGCCGGGGCTTTCATTGGATGGCTTACGTATGAGGTGACGGCCTCCAGGTGCACATATCAGATAGACGGGACGGCTGGTCTGCCTGTGTGTGGATTTGTGTTGTCGATGGATGATGTCTCTGGACTTGATATTGTTGGAAAGAGGTAATTATTTGAGTATGAAAAAGTTATTATATGTTACCGCTTTTCTCTGCGCTGCAGCGGCCTGCACCAAGTCCGGCCTTCCTGCCGGCGGTGGATACCCTGCGGACGGAGTTG
>CAVCRL010000156.1:0-6289 GCA_963604455.1 Lachnospiraceae bacterium
ACATTCTGATTAGTGTTCGTGACATAGCCGCCAGCCTTGGCGGTGAAAGCGGCGGCGCAAAAGGCAGCCGCAAGTACAATCATTCTTTTCATTTAGTCGAATTTTATTGTAATTTTCGGAACAAATGTAGAGTTTATTCCCATATTCACAAATATATTCGACCAATTGACAATTATTAAATTGATTTATCGACTTATTCATCACCCCATCACATCAGGCAACAACACCATCATACGCATCCACCAAAGGAGCATATTCAACGCTTTTCGTGACATTCAGGTGCCAACAGCATCACGACTGCGGCATTTTATGAATATTTTGCTACAGTCAGAATACTATATCTTAATGTTATGTCTTGCGTATATTAGATTTCGCCACCATTCCGAGACTTTACTGGTCATCCGGTTCCAAAGAAGTACCGTCATCAATGTCGAACCACTCGCACAACTTATTACGCGCCTGGAGCTTGACCTCGGGAGTCAAATGTCCTTTGACATAACTGTAGGCGGCCATAAGAGCGGCAAGGTCATCAGAAAAGCCCAAGACAGGGATGGCATCCGGGATGAGGTCGATCGGTAGAATGAAATATCCAAGAGCACCAATAATTATAGCCTTTTCCTTAGGGCTGACATTCGGATCAGCCAATTCATAGTAGAGGATCAAAGCCACGTATATTACCTTGACTCCCGCCTTTTTCGCGACTTTCTTGACCTTTGCCCAAAATCCGCTTTCGGAATAGTTCCCTTGATACTTCTCAATGTTGTCTGGCTTATTCATTTTCATTATCTTTGACAGTGTAAAGTTATAAAAATTTCAATGAATATGCTAAAGCGGAGAATCGAGGCTTCATCGGACGGACTTATGCTGGCGATGCTCATCAGCGAGCCGGTGGGAGAGCCAAAGGGGATCGTGCAGATTGTTCACGGAATGTGCGAGCACAAGGAGCGGTATATTCCTTTTATGGAATATCTTTCCGCGCACGGGTACATCTGCGCAATCCACGACCACCGCGGGCACGGAGAGACCGTGCTCAACGAGGAGGATCTCGGGTATATGTACAAGGGAGGATGGAAAGGCCTTGTGGAGGACATCCGACTGGTACAGAACGAGATAAAGGCGAGTTACCCTGCTTTGCCGTACACGCTTTTCGGACACAGTATGGGATCTATGGCGGTACGCTCGTTCACAAAGCGCTACGATGACAGCATCGACACCTTGTTCGTGTGCGGCTGCCCGAGCTACAATCCGGCAGGTGGAGCAGGACGTTTTCTTGCAAGCGTTATCGGCCTGTTCAAAGGCGAGCGGTACCGCTCACCACTGCTGCAGAAACTCTCCTTCGGCTCATTCAACAAGCCGTTCGAGGCCGAGGGTTACCCATCCGCCTGGGTCTGCTCGGACAAAGACACGCTGGAGGCCTACCACAACGATCCGTACTGCACTTTCACGTTCACAGTCAACGGCTTCAAGAACCTTCTGGATCTGATGAAGGACTGCTACAGTCCGAAGGGCTGGAAGATGTCGAATCCAACCCTTCCGGTACATTTCATCTCCGGCGCCGAGGATCCGTGCCGGATCTCCGACAAGGCGATAACCAAGGCCGCCGATCTGATGAAGCGCGTCGGATACGCCAACACAGACCTGCGGCTCTATCCGGGAATGCGCCACGAGATCCTCAACGAGACCTCGCGTCTCCAAGTCTGGGACGACATACTCGCCAAACTCGCATAAGTGATTCATTTTTAAGAGTTGTCCCTGCTTCTAAAAGAATAATACAGAAAACAACAGACAAATATTCAATGAATATGTCAGCAAGAAAAATTCTTCTCGTGGTGGATGTCCAAAGGGACTTCATCGACGGGACTCTCGCCGTACCGGGGGCGGAAAGGATCATCCCGGTCATCAACGAAATCAAAAAGGACTTTGACCTCGTCTATTTCACATTGGACTGGCACCCGAAAGATCATTGCTCGTTCAAGGAGAACGGCGGGATCTGGCCGGAGCATTGCGTGCACTACACCCTTGGCTCCAGCCTCGCCCCCAGCCTGCTTGACAACCTTGAGGAAACACAGACACGCTTCATCCTGAAGGGACGGGACAAAAACAGGGAGGAATATGGAGCGTTCGCGGATGCCGATGGAGCTGGCGCACAAGGCACAACAGTCAACGACCTGTTCCAAGCCGGAGACGAAGTCACAGTCTGCGGGATCGCCGCTGAATATTGCGTGCTGGAGACGCTCAAGAATGTCTTCCGTCTAAGCAAGGAGATCGGGTTCAGTGTCAAAGTCAGCCTTAAAGGCACCGTCGGATTTGACAGCACACCACTCACAGACTGGATGGGCGCGAACGGGGTTGAAGAATATTAAGCGATGAATATCCAGAAGAATATGTGGTTGTTATTCGCTATCCTGTCGGCCGTGTTCGCGGCCGCGACGGCAATACTCGCCAAAATCGGAATCGATGGAGTGGATTCCAATCTTGCGACAGCCATCCGCACGATTGTGGTCCTTGCGCTTGCCTGGGGAATGGTGTTCCTGACGAACAGCGCCGGTGGGATCTCGTCAATCTCGACACGCAGCTGGATTTTCCTGATCCTGTCCGGCCTCGCCACCGGAGCGTCGTGGCTGTGCTATTTCTACGCCATCAAGATCGGCGATGTCTCCAAGGTAGTCCCGATCGACAAATGCAGCTTGGTGCTGACGATCATATTCGCCGTCATATTCCTTGGCGAGGCATTGACCTGGAAGACCGTCGTCGGTTCCATTCTTCTCCTCGCCGGAGCGTTGGTTATGGTGCTGTGACAACCCACCGGCACCATATTCAACCACAGCTTGGTGTTCCAATGAAGTTATGGCTGAAGTTTGGTACAGGAAAAGACCTTCTGATGTACGAACAGATGTTGGAATAATGGTTGGTACATAAAAGCACCGTTCAGTGTACAAATACGAGGTAGTCGGGCTGGTTTGCAGAAACGATTGGATATTCCTTCGACTTCAATTGTGAGAAGCCGGAGGTGCGTACGATTCCATAAAACATTGATTATAAATCGGTGGATCATCATCGACTGGCTATCAGTCAGTTGTGAAAAGCTGGCCTTCCAATCTGACTACCAGTATCTTGTAACGGATTGACAATGATTCGTTTAGCGACCAGCGTTTTTGACCGCTACACTTTATCATACTTCCGCACCACATATTAATTGCCAAAATAAATGTTAGCCAGCGGATATATAGTTCCTTCACCAAGATAACTCCGGTTATATGATTATCGAATCTCCATATTCTTTTGTCGTTTACCCCAAAATATCGTATCTTTGAGATCGATAAAAAGCAAGTTACTGTCCTTGAAGGGCTAACGGCCGGCTTCAGCCTCAGAGTGGGCAGAGCACCCGACTCATAATCAGGGGACAAAAAGGCTGATCATCCGGGAGCGTATAATAAAAGGACCACATTCAACAAAACTTAATTAGTATGGGCATATTCAGCAGATTATTCGGCAAAGCGGATTCCAGGAAAGGCAATGGCACTCCGTCTTTCGTTCAGGAGCAAGGAGACTCCTCCCTAAAAGCCAGACACTCAAGAACTTCTACCGTCAGACTGCCACCACAAGAACAAGTGAATTACTTTCGTGAGATCCTGACCTCCGAGTTTCCGCAATACTCCATAAAAGAGAATGTCGCCGTGACGGAACTCGCAGGTGACGCGAACGATTCGTTCAAGCTGTACAAACGACGTCCGTACCAAGCCTACAAGGCAGAATGGGGAGAACCCTACACCTTTGTCCTCTACAAGGGTGAAGACTTGGCGGGCATTGTGATGCTGGGAGGTAAACGCAGTCATAGTGAAAATGTAAAATTCCTTATCTCAAGGGTCTATGCAAAGAAATTAGGAATTCCGTACATCGGATTCTACACCTATATGGCAAATGAGATCGGGTATGTTGTCAAGCGGCTGGCAGACCACCTTAACAAATAGTCTTTCAGACAGAAAAAGGGAATGTGACATATGTCACGCCTGCGGCGGATGCAGCGTCGTTTTCTATTTGGCCTTGCAGGCGGTCAAACGGCGTACCATCTCGTGAACCGTTAATATAACGGATTCAAAATCCTTTCCCTTTTTCTGTCTTTTTATTATGGCTAATCTGATCGAACAACTTTCAACCCCTCAAGCCTGGGAGCAGTTCTTGACGTACAGGCTTGAGAGAGGGCGTTTTAACTGGGTCGAATTCGACCAGGCCGACAGTTACGTCGAGGAAGAGAGGTATCTCCCCTTTGTCAAAAGCCTGATGGAAGGCAAAGACCTGAGCACACCCCAAAAGAAGATAATCAACAAGCTTGGAACGTCCAGGAAAAGGGTTGTATATTCATACGGACAAGATGAGATGACCGTGCTCAAGGCTCTGTCATATCTGCTTTACAAATACGATTCGTGTTTCGCTCCCAACTGTTATGCCTTCCGAAGGGGGCTTAAAGCGTCCGATGCCGTGCTTCAGATTCACAAAGCACTGCGCGGCAAAAGGTTATGGGCATACAAGGTGGACATTCATAATTATTTCAACTCAATTTCCGTTCCCATAATTATACGGCAACTGTCCTCATTCCTCTCCGATGACCCCACCTTGTTTGGCTTTTTCGAGCGTATGCTTACAAACGACAAGATAATCTACCAAGGCAAAGAGTCCAACGAACCACACGGGGTGATGGCCGGGATTCCTACCGCTCCTTTTCTTGCCGATGTGTATCTGAATGAGATGGATCATTATTTTTATGAACGAGGAATACTGTACGCAAGATATTCGGACGACATCATAGTATTCGCCGAAGATTCAGACACACTTGAAAAGCACAAAAAGGCCTTACTCGATTTCATAAGATCCTACGAGTTAGAGATCAACGAGGCAAAAGAGCACATATACCGTCCTGATGAGCCGTATGAGTTTCTGGGGTTCAAATGTGACGGAGACAAAATAGACATTTCCTCAGGTGCCCTTACCAAGATGAAAGGCAAGATACGCCGAAAGACACGTGCTCTTACGAGGTGGAGGAGTAGGTCTGGCATTCCAGCCACAGCTGCCATAGTTCGACTGATCAACTACTTCAACAGAAAATTCTTCAACGAGGAATCAGGTGATTCTCTCACTTGGGCAAGATGGTATTTTCCTATAATCAACTGTCCAGACGGACTGAGGGAAATCGACCACTATCTTCAACAATCCATCCGCGCGCTGGCGGCCGGACGGCACACCAAATCAATGTACAGAGTGACTTATGAGAATATGAAAGAGTCTGGATACAGAAGCCTGGTCCACGAATTCTACCTCTTTACGTCAAACCGAGCCCAAAACTTCCGCAATAAGGAAGGTTGAGTGTGACGAAAATAACGGATATCGCTCCTGCCGAGAGTCATTTTTATCTCGACAGGAGCGATATTCATTGAAAATGCCACAGTGGGCGAAAGTTTTTCAGGCACCGGAAGAGAGTACTACTTCACACGGAGTTTCCTGCCGAGGCGGAGGGTAGTGGTCTCTTTGATGCCGTTGAGGCGGCAAAGGGCTTTGACTGAGGTGTGGTACCTACGGGCAAGGGCTCCGAGGGTGTCGCCCTGACGGATGGTGTGGTACTGGGCGGCGGCAGCGGCCTTTCTCTCGGCCTCGGCCTTCTTGGCGGCCTCCTCCTTATCCTTCGCGTCACCCTCAAGGATGTCGATCTCCTCCTGCTCGCTCTCTGGAACATACTTGCTGTTGGCGTTCAGGTACTTCTTCTTGAGGACGAACAGCCTGTGCCTCAATGTTCCGGAATGGAAATCGATCAGCCACTCAGGGTCAAACGCATAGCCTTTGTAACGGGTCTCAAAATGGAGGTGCGGGCCGGTAGAGCGGCCGGTAGATCCACCGAGGCCAATGATCGTGCCGGCGTTCACCCACTGGTCATTCGCGACGTAGATCTTGGAAAGATGCCCGTAGAATGTCTCCAGACCATTGTCGTGGCGAAGCACGACAAGATTGCCGTACCCTTTATAGTACTTCGAGATACGGACCTTGCCGTCAAACGCCGCATAGACCGGAGTGCCTGTGTGCAAAGGGAGATCGACTCCCTGATGCCTGCGCCTGTGGCGATAGCCGAACTTTGAATATACATCCGTCTGGTTCGGGCACTTGTACTCGCTCAAAGTGTCCACGATCCAAAGCGCTATCTCATCCGGAAGCTCTTCCAGCGAGACACGGTAAGGGTCAGGATAATCGTGGGTCCAATATTCATTGAATATCTTGTGGTCACGGGCGTAGGTGGAATCCT
>CAVCRL010000157.1:0-6189 GCA_963604455.1 Lachnospiraceae bacterium
GGTTCATCGCAGTTTTATTTATCGGCATCAATATACTAATAATATTTGGATTATCATCCTGATTCATGACTTTTTGGAATCACGATAATAACCATGCGCTCACCCACGACGTTTCGGAGTCCTCTTTCCCACAGATGAGACAATCCCAACGATGTACTCCTCCGGAACAAGGCCGAAATAGCGGCTGTCGCGGGAGTCCAGAACGTTGTCGCCACCAAGGAAATACCAGTTGCCTTTAATTCTCCACAAAATAGTCTATCCGGACAATGCTTTGCTGTCGGTCAGCGTTTGTGGTAATTCTGATTACTGCTGTCTGCGGACCATATTTCCCTTCCGCATCGATTTGAACAATAACTTTCCCCTTATCATTATGTTCATATATCCGCTTGTCTGTCTTGGCTTTCGTGCAGTTGCACGTCGTTGTGACATTTAATATGCATAATGGAGCCAACCCTACATTTTCAAACTGAATACCAATATTGATCACATCTTTTGACTTTATATGCCCGTAATTGATGATTCTCTTGTCCAGAAACCTTAATTCCGGATTCTTTGGCGAAGCCGAATCTGCTTCCTGACCAAAACAACAATTGCTTACAAATAGTAGAAACATAAGCAAGTATAGTACCTTGCCCAGAGACGAAGAATGATACCGCATAATAACTTACATCTTGAAACTCAATATGATAAACTGCTCCAAATCCAGATCAAGGCTGCAGTAAGCGTAATAGGTGCCATTACATTCACCTATCACTTCGAATCCGTCACCTACCGGAACACGTCCCACAAGATCATAGTTTCCATCATAGATCTGGAGTATTGTCCCGGCCGATCTGTCCAGATGGCAGGTCCTGAAAATGTAGCCACCGCACCGGACAAGCCTGTCATAGAAACCATACTCGTCCATCATCCTCTTGCGTTTGGACTCATACTCCTCAAAAGAGGAAGTCGCCGGATAATCTCCGGAGATACCATCCTCCGGGAATCCGAAGGAACCTGCGACCTTACCGTCATAATCCATTATGAATATTCTCGGATCGGCGGCGAATGTGACGAGCAGACCATCCTCATCCGCACAGAAATCGAATTTCGAGAATGCGGGGATGTTCCTTTTCGAGTAAATAGGTGGATAATGACCGAACAGAACTTTGCTTGAGGCAATCTCCTCCGGACGGAACCTTATGAATATGTACGAATCCTTCCAGAAGCCCTTGTTGCACTTTCTGTCGTAGCCGTTGTAGCTGACGTGCTCAGTGATGACCGGCATTATCACTTCCGAATCAACGGACTGCATCCTGCCGCACTCGAAATTATATTCATACATCTCCGGCACCTCCGGATCTGGATTGTTGTAGAGATCAGACCAGCCTTTCTCCCCGAAATTCTGACTCAGTGCGGTAAACCAGGCCTTATCCAGCGCAAACAACTCCTTATAATCCTTTGAAAATCTATAAACAAAGCAGTTCGTGTCTTCCATAACGAAGTCTCCCGTTATCTTGTCGAATGTCGAGATGAAAGATGGAGCGATGACTTCGCCGGGGCCGTTCCCCTGGCGGATGTGATCCCCAAGGAAATTGCCTTCAAGGTCATATTCCTTCACTCCGACGGCATATTCATCAACGAAGCATAATATGCTGTCTTTCATATGCCATTGGCCGGAAAGGGATGTATACTTGGCATCGACACTCAGGGTATCAAATGTCAATGAGTTAATGGTTATGTTTTTGGCTCCGCAGGCTTCAATTCCGACATAAGGGCCTGACTCCTGATGACAGGATGATGCCACACAAAGGATGGCAAGCGTGGTCAATACCGTTAAACTTCTTTCCCTCATAGTCTTATCATAGAATGAAACCATCTGTGTAGTCCTTTTTGAATATTGTCTTGTACACATTCCTGGCCCTTTCTGTCCTTGCCGCCAATCTGTTTTTCTCCTCCGCCACCTTGGCCTCGCCGCCGCAGACCATGACAAGCTCCCTCTCCTGCCTGGTGACGGTCTGGGCGCAAAGGGTGTCCCAAGTAGTTCCAGTGTCCTTCATAAACTTGTCCAAATCAACATTGGATGAAAGAACCCGCTTCCAGAAGTCGAAATCACGGGATTCATTGTAGCACAAGATCGTGTTTGCAGAGACCGCGGATCCCTTCTTGTCCGTCCTCACCATCTGCGGCTCCGAAAAGGTCATCACAAAACTTGTCTTGATCCGGCTTTTGAACGGATTGCGGCATGGGTTCCACTCGGTGCTGTAGAATGAGCCAGCGGCCGTTTCCGGTTTTCTCCAGAACAGATCCTGCCTTACGCTCTTGGTGTAGATCCAGCCGTCCTTTTCGCCATAGGTTATCGTGTACGTGTACGGAGTGACCAGCGTCTTCTCCGAAAAATTCCGGACATATCTCGTGAACCTGTCATCCATATCCTTCACCACAATCTTTTGGACACGCCCGTTATAGTCAATGAACAACTGTCCGGAACAGTGGATCCTGTTCTTTGAGGAGACGGTTCTGGCGTTTGAGACGAAATCGATGACTCTGACTTTCCTGCCGTTGACCACATCCGTCCCGGAGTTCTTGTAACTGTAGGCACTCGTCATTTTCGGGTTCAGCGGAGAAAATATCTCCACCGCCCTTTTCCGGTCCAGGGCCGAGACATCGAACGAATTGACATAGTTGACCTTGAACGCGTCAATGTCATCCACGTGGTCTTTCGACAAGACATTCAAGACTGGATTGACCTCATTCTTGTCGGCGAAAAGATTCTCGCTGACAAATGTGTCGCAGACGTACAAACGCCCCATCGCATTCGGATCTTCCCAGTAGAGCCTTGTGTTCGTCTTCTGGTTGAAATCCAGGGAGGCAAACACGCCCACCGCGCTCTGCACCTCCCTGAATTTACCTCCGGCACTGATTGTCCTCACTATCAGAAACGAGGCGTAATAGTCGGTCTGATTCCTGGAGAATTCGCGGCTGGCATCCCTAACTATGGACTTCGCGCTGCGTTCCCCACGGACCACAGAGGCCTTCAAAGTGTCTGTGTCATCGTGGACACCGGAAGCATAGACGAAGCCTCCCGTCAATAACAGAATCACAAAAAGAATATAACGCCTCATAGCAAGAACTTAATCAATCACTTACACAATTACCAGAAAATGAAGAGCAATTTATCGGTTCATCGGATTTTGCACAAGCCGCTCTTAATGAGATGGCATTTCCTCCATAGCAACCGTTATTCTTGCACCGACAACGATTTATCGAATCAAAGTCTCCTGGAAGGCTAGGAGTGCTAGGAAGAGTCACACCAGCATAAGCCTTAAAGGCAAAAAACGCTGAAATGAGCATAGCAACGCTTAAAAACAATAATACCTTTTTCATCTGATTATATTATTAAGTTATACATATACCGCAAACACTATAGTTTTGCGGCTTCAAAAACATAGTCATTCTAGTGCAAATCAGTATCAGTCTTATCGGTATAGAACACCGCATAGTAATTATGTCCGTTCTCCGTTGTGATGTCCATTCGGTATGCAGAATCTGGTTCGACCGGGATTATCATCCTTCCAGAGGCACTGTTCCCTTCATAGTTCTGGATTTCTCCAGTGGTCTGGTTCTCAAGCACAACATTCACAGTTCCGAGATTCGACAGAAACAACAATTCAAGGTTATTCGTGAAAGAATAATAGAAGCATTCAACTTGAACCTTCGCAGGAACATGATTGCCCCTTGTACCCTGAGCCGCTTTTTCTTTGACAATAATAGGTATGATGTCTTCATTTTGCGAATGCACCACATTGCCGACTGTCAGCAGTGCCAATAACAATAGTATAACCTTTCTCATAATAAAAACATATTATTTCCGACTGCAAAGTTCGGGAGAAATGTCGGTTATACAATGAAAAATAGTTTCACTTTTGACAAATATAATCATCTATCTCTTAATTAGTTACAAGCTGATTAAGATTCATTTTCTCACTTCATATAGAACAAGTCATTGATTATCAATATTTTAATCAAAGATAAGTCATACACCATAATTAACAAAATGCTAACAATCAAGACATTGCATCAATTATGATATAAATTCTAAGAAAATAGTCTTGTTTTCGCCATCCAATCTTGAGATTTTTTCTTTAATGATGTACCGCTTTGTGTAAACTGTGTTCACATTGTAGCCCATCATTCTGGCTATGGTCTTAGTATCGAAACCAAGAATCAGGAATGAGATAAAACGAAAATCCTTCTCAGAGATATCTGGCAGCACCGTCCTAAGTTTTGTCATTATACCGTCGAGATTGTCATCAAGCATAGACTCAAGCTCTTTTTGGTTCGGCTCATCCAGTATCGCAAGTATCTTTTTGACTTCAGCATAAATCTTATCCTTACAACCTCTGGCTGAATTGGAGGATTCCAGATACTGTCGGCACAAGACATTCAACTGGGCATATTGTCGTTTGTTTACTTGGACATACTTCGCCCTCAGTCCCAACAATACCTGTTCCTTTTCGGCAGCACCCGAAAGTTTTTCCGACAAGGTCTGTATATTCCTTTCAGCCAATTCATTTGCAGATTTCAGAGAATCTATAGAGCGCTGATATTCAGACTCACTAAGCAGGGATTCGTTAAGTCTCTGATTCACTTCATCGTTAATTGAGAACATCTCCTCCAACTGGCGCTGCCACCCTTTCTTGCGTTTTGAATAAATCCCCAAGGCAGACGCCACCACCATAAAGGCTATCAGAAAAGTCATCCATTTCATCTGACGTTGGAGTCTTCTGTCCTTATCCAGCAACAAGGACTTACTCTCATAATAATCCGACTGCGCCAACGCCACTGATTGACCAACTGTTTCCAAGACCTCTGAATCCCTATCGCTTATTGATTGTTCAAGGCACATCAAAGCATCCTTGTAATCTCCACGACGCTTGAATATCCGATACTTCCAAATCTTTAAGATAGTCGAGCTGCTGTCCACATTCTCCAACTGCCGGATAATATCATTTGCGGCATCGTAGTCTCCAATGATTTCAGAGGCATAGGCATAGACACAATAGTCGCTGATGGAAGGCGTCACACCAAATTTCCCAGTAGCCTTTCTGAACAAGTCTATGGATTCGTGAGGGTCAGAACCGGGTTTGAAGATGTTATTCCACGCAAAATTCAATAATTGCTCAGCATAAATAGATGTATCACAGATTGGTTGCGAGAAGAAAATAGAATAAAGACTGTCTGCTTTAGTCCAGTTCGTAATGTTCGAATAGCGGTTTGCCAACAATCCTGTAGTATTCCACAGCCGGAAAGAGTCTCTGGCCTCAGCAAAATAATCACAAGCCTCCTTACAATACGAAATGCTCTCAGAATTATTATTGTTCCACAAATAGACATCAGAAATGGATGAACTGATGATTCCCTTGAATACAAGGTTATCCGAACTGGAGGAGTACTCCTTAGCATGTAGATAACTCGCTATCGCAGATTCAGGATCTCCAGTGTCATGTTGTGCTGCTCCAAGGTAATAATACATTTTCATCTTGTCATCACGGGAACCATGGCACTCATAATAACTCGCAGCCGGATTGATGACACGCAAATCAGGGATAGTGATGTGATTTCTATCTAAAGCCATAGTGTACAACAGCGAGTACCTTGCGCGCTGCGCATTGGTCTTAAGAGTCAGCGTATCAATCGATTCCAACACAGCCAAGGCACTGTCAGGCCTTGTCCACATAACCTCTTCGGCGGAGTCCATAATCCGCCCTGCCTCCCTGTTCCCGCAGGAGGAGAACACCATCGCGGCAACCGTCGCCGCAACAAGTCTAATGAATATTCCGAACAGTCTCACGACACAGATAAGCGCCCTTTAATGAGCGATTACCGCACAAAAATAATCATTTTACGTCAAAGTAATCTTACAAAAGCTTCCATATTCCCAAGGGGTTATGGAACCTTTCACCCACTCTTCAAAAGAGCTATCCTAATACAGCGCAAAAATATTCTTAGATGACTATGTGATCGCCGTATAATAAATCCTGCGTTCGCTCTGGACACGAACTTGCCGCCGGGCGTCAACTGGACAAAACCGGCCGAAGCGGGAGACTGCCCGTCCTCCTCCCTGTAACGACGTGTCATAATATGCTTTCGATTTTTTGCAAAAGTAGCCAGGATCTCTCCCGGCTACAATATGCTTTTCATCGGAGG
>CAVCRL010000158.1:0-6167 GCA_963604455.1 Lachnospiraceae bacterium
AATAAATCTTCTTTGCCTCAACAAAATAGCCTTGATCGGCATAGATGGCGGCCAATGTCTCGGTGCAGAAACCGAACTCCGGATCCTCCCACCGGTGTCCTTCCGGCTCCTCGGAGCGTTCGGACCTGAAGTTGGAGAAAACATTGTCATCGGCCTTCCTCACAGCGGCATATTGCTCCGGAGAGAAGAAATCCCCTCCGGCGACACGCACGGTGCGGCGGTACTCCGGTTCCGTTGATGAATATTCCCGTGTCCTCTCTGCCGTTTCCGTCCGTTCCGCCGCTTCGGCAGGCCCAGCGACCAAGTTTGACCGGTCAGCAGCCGAAAGGGATTGTCCGGCAGAACCGAACGATCCCGGAACCTGCGGAACAGATTCCGGTCCCTGAGTCTGTAGAAGGGCACCGGAGTCCGGCCTGAGATATTCCTTTATAAGGCGTTCCACATCCTTGTCGGAATAGTCGTCCTTCCGGACGGAGCGCATAATGTCGGAAATCAAGGTGCGGGACGCAACGTACATCGCCGCGTCCGAATACTGAGCCTTTCCCCATTCGCTTCCCCCGACCTTGGACATCCTCACACACAACTCCTTACGCGCGGCGCCGAACCACGGATAAAGGTTGATCACCCCCGTCAGCTCGTCCATCGTCAAGGATCCGAGAGTCTTCTTTCCTACATCCATACCTCTACCATTGGGCTACACTTGCGTTGAACATATCCTCCACCAGCTTGTCCACGATCTCCTGGCACAGCTGCGACTCCACAGCGTCCAAAGAGTTGGTGGAATCGTAGTCTGAATATGCCGAGAAACTTTTCTCGAAATCGTCCTCCGGAAAAAGCCTGTTGGTGAATTTCAACTTCACGGTGACGGTCAAGCGGTTCTGCGCCGCGACCTCATTGGCGGTGACAGCCGCCGCACGGACCTCGTAGCCGGTCACCTCTCCCTGAAGCTCAAGGTCGCCGTCCATTTCCACCTGCTCAAGCTTCGTAAGTTTTCTGAACTTGTCCTTCATCGCCTCGGTCAGGTCATTGCTCAGATTAGGGTTGACCTTGAGGGCTTTATATTCAAAATAATTGATGGTGACCGTCTTGACTTCCGGCTGGATGGAGGTGCCGGAAAACGAGTACCTCACGACTGAGCAGCCGGCCAGAACGACGGCCAGCAGCAAGAAAAGGGCTATAAGGTGCTTCTTCATATTCATAAATCTCTGTCGCGCGGGGCCGTGCCCACGCATATTCCTAAATTCCGCTTCCTCCTTTGTCCGGCTTGGTGTCGATGTGGTATTTGTCAAGCCAGCGGTAAAGCGTCCTTTCGGAGGTTCCAAGTTCCTGCGCGGCCAGTTTTCTGTTGCCTCCGTGCTTTTCAAGGGCTTTCACGACCATCTGGAGTTTGGTGTCCTTCAAGGACAGCCCCGGCATATGCGGAGATTCAGCCTTGATGTCAACGACCTTTCCCACATCATCGCTCGTGACAGGCGTGCCCGAGCCCTGCCATTCCGCCTCTTCGGGCTCCGCCGCCGGCCTCAGCGCCGGCCTTATAGGAGACACGCCCTCCGGAACGGCGTCAAGCCTGGCCTTGAGACGGTCGACCTCCTGCTTGAGATCAAAGATCGCCTTTATGATCATCTGCTTGTCGGAATCCGGCATCTGTCCTCCGGCAGGCTCAAAGGCGGCCGTGACCGGCAGGAGACTGGCCTCCTCTTTCGGCATATACTCAGACAGCGTCCGCGCGTCAACAACGCATCTTTCCGAAGCCCGTGTCAGCTTCTCGGACTCCAAAGCGGTGACGGTCTCGGCGATATTCTTGAGCTGACGGATATTGCCGGGCCAGCGGTAGTTTATAAGCAAATCGATCGCATCGTTGGAAAGCGACACCTTCCCCATCCCGTACTTTTCGGAGAAATCCGAAGTGAATTTCCTGAACAGCAGATAGATGTCCTCCTTCCGCTCACGAAGAGCCGGCATCTTGATCTGAATGGCGTTGAGCCTATAATAGAGATCTTCCCTGAACTTGCCCTTGCCGACGGCATAGAGCAGGTTCACGTTCGTGGCGGCGATCACCCTCACATCAGTCTTCTGGACCTTCGAGGAACCCACCTTGATGAACTCGCCGCTCTGAAGGACCCTCAAAAGCTTGGCCTGGGACGCCAGAGGCAGCTCTCCGATCTCGTCAAGGAACAGAGTTCCGCCGTCAGCCTCCTCGAAGTAACCCTTTCTTGTCTCCACGGCTCCGGTGAAAGAACCCTTCTCGTGACCGAAAAGTTCAGAATCTATGGTGCCTTCAGGTATCGCTCCGCAGTTTACGGCAAAGTATTTGCTTGTCTTGCGTCGGCTGTTTTGATGGATGATCTTTGGAATATTCTCCTTGCCGACACCACTTTCACCCGTAACGAGGACAGTCAGGTCGGTCGGGGCGATGGCGACAGCGGTCTCCAACGCCCTGTTGAGAGCGGCATCATTTCCGATGATGTCGTATTTGTTTTTAAGTCTTTGCAGTTCTTGTGAATCCATAGTATTTGCTCACAGTTTGGCAAAGTTAACAAAATAATAATTATCTTTGTATATTTGTTAGCAGCATTGAAATGCAATCTTTAATCATTAGTTATATGAAAAAGACACTCAAAATTTTCGCAGCCGCTGTCATCGGAATGACCGCGGTCGCCTGCTCTTCAGCCGAGAAAATGGCTGAACTCGCTGACAATGTGGTCGTAAAATGCGACCCTGCGGTTCTGGAGTGTGTCGCTGGCAACATTGACGCGACAGTCACAGTGACCTATCCAGACAAGTACTTCCATCCGAAGGCCATCCTTGAGGTCACCCCAGTGCTCGTTTACGATGGTGGTGAGGCCAAGATGACTCCGTTTATGTACCAGGGCGAGAAGGTGAAGGACAACTACAAGGTTGTCGCCAAGGCCGGCGGCACCGTGACCGAGAAGGTTCACTTCAACTATGTTGAGGGTATGGAGCAGTCTCACCTTGAGCTCCGCGGAATCGTGAAGTACAAGGCTAAGTCCTACAAGCTTCCTGTAAAGAAGGTGGCTGACGGTGTGAACACCACCTATATGCTCGTGAAGGGCGCCGGCCAGGTTCCGCTCAAGGCTGACGGCTACGAGGCAGTCCTCCAGCAGACCGCCGAGGGACAGATCCTCTACAACATCAACTCCGCCGATGTTCAGTCAAAGCAGCTTAAGGGACAGTCCATCAAGGATTTCCAGAGCGCCCTTGAGGAGATCAAGGCCAACGAGAGAAAGACTCTCGTAGGAACAGAGGTTGTCGCTTACGCTTCACCTGACGGTGGCGAGAAGCTCAACAACACCCTTTCCGAGAAGCGTTCAAAGTCAGCCGACAAGGCTTGGGACAAGGTGATGAAGGGCAAGGATGTCGCTGATCCTGAGGTCAAGAGCATCGGTCAGGACTGGGAAGGCTTCCAGGAGCTCGTCCAGAACTCTGACATCGAAGACAAGGACCTTATCCTCCGAGTCCTCTCTATGTACAGCGATCCTGCTGTCCGTGAGAGCGAGATCAAGAATATGTCATCCGTTTACACCGAGCTTAAGAGCGGTGTCCTTCCTGAGCTCCGCCGCGCGAGGTTCATCGCCAACGTAGAGTTCAAGAACTACACAGCCGACGAGCTTATGGAGTTGGTTGAGAGCAACATCGACATCCTCGATGAGCCAGCCCTCCTGCACGCCGCCACCCTCACCAAGGATCTTGACAGCAAGGTTAAGCTTTACAACAAGGCCATCAACAAGTACGACAGCGACAAGGCAAGATTCAACCTTGGCGTAGCCTACCTCAACGCAGGTGACGTGAAGAAGGCCGAGAAGGCTTTCGCAGCTGTTGAGACCAAGGACTCTGACCTCACCAACGCTCTTGGCGTTATCGCCCTCCGCAACGGTGACTACGAGACCGCTGCCAAGAACTTCAAGAAGGCCGGCACCAACGCCGCCAAGGCAAACCTCGGTGTCATCGACATCCTTACAGGTGACTACGAGAAGGCCGTTCAGGATCTTCAAGACGTTAAGGGATGCTGCCACAACACAGTTCTGGCTTACATCCTCACCAACCAGCTCGACAAGGCTTCCAAGGCAGCTCACTGCAAGGATGCCAAGGTTGACTACCTCAGAGCCATCATCGCCGCACGTCAGGGCAACTTCGACCAGGTCAAGGCCTGCCTCGACTCTGTAGCGAAGAAGGACAAGGCTCTCGCAGAGAAGGCCACCAAGGACATCGAGTTCGCTGAGTACTACAAGTAATCAGGATTCAATGAATATAAAAAGCCCGGCCTTGAGAGCCGGGCTTTTTTGTTGTTTACTTGACCAGTTTCACACCTTTCGGAAGATGGACCTGGGATTTGACGGAACCGTCAGCTGATTTCCTGTGCGAGACGGTGATCGGGCCGTAAGGTGTAGGATAGGAGCCTTCCGCCCATTCCAGAGAACCAAGATGAGGATTGATCCTGACCTTCTTGAATCCTGGTTCGGCCGGCTCGACGCCAAGCACATACGAACTCAGCCAGATGGTAGGCCCGGAAGCCCATCCGTGGCAGAAACTGTGACGCAGACCGACATAGCAGTAGGCACCGCCGTCAGCGTGGATGTCATACTTTCCTTCCAGAACGATCTCGTCAATCCTGCCGGCACCAGAGGCCTTGGAATAATCGAAATCCTCCCAGAACGTTGTCGCGCCAAGATCCAGCATCGCTCCCCAATATTCCGAAATCATCTTCATAGCCTCATCGTAGTTCCCGCTCTTGGCCAGCGCCTCAAGCATATAGTAGCCCATAAACGATGAGAATCCGTTGGCTCCGCCGGCCAGAATCACATCACGGACCTCGTCAGCGTCGGCCATATCCTCAAGATAGAGAAGAGCGGCCGCCTGCTTGCTGGAAGTGACGGAAGGCTTATACTCCCGCAGTTTCGAGGCCGCGGCAGAGCATTCCTCCTTCAACTTGCTGTCTTCCAGCCATCTGGCCATATCGGCTCCCGCCTCCATAGCCCTTACGGAAAGAGCCTGAAGCCCGGCGTGAATGGCGTCCGGTTTCTCGGAAGTAGGCCAGTCAATGAACCGTCCGTCCTTGAAGTTCTCCTTCGAGCCGTCGAAGTTCGCCATCACCGTGTGCAGAAGATCGGTCAGATACGTATGCTGCTCACGGAGGTACGCAAGGTCACCGTAATATTCATAAAGATGGTGCTGAATGATGATCCACCACAATGAATATGAGCATATTCCATTCATCCAGACAGTCGGAGGGGTGCTGTTCCGCACGTAGTCAAGACTCTTCTGGACGACCTTGTGGTTGCCGAACACGGTGTTCACCGCCATCACCTCGGGGTGCATATCCCCTATCCAGACAAGGCGGTCTCTCTTGATGCCGTCCCAAAGATATTCCTGCATATTCAGATGAACCGTGTAGGCTCCGGTCCGCCAGATTTGGTTCAGCCTCTCGTCGCTGCATTTGAATTGTCCGACGTAAGGGATGTCACGGTAGCGGGAGATCGCTCTGACCGCTACCAGCAATGCCTCCACGTCCTCGCCGAGCAGGTCCAGACGCACAAAGCGGAAGCCGGTGTTGCCATATTCAACAGCCCCGAGCCAAGGGACAGAAATCTCGAAGTCCCTGACTGAGTGCTCGTTAGTGGCGGTGGACCCAGTCTCGTCAACGCTGCTCAGAGCCTCGCTCACCGATTCTCCGAAGCAGACACGGAAGCGCGCTGCCGCCTTGTCGCCGGACATAGCCCTCACGATCTGGATGCCACCCTGAATCTCCTTTCCGAAGTCCAGCAGGACGGAGCTCTTGCCGTCCTTCCCGTTTCTGAATATGCAGACATTCGGCTCGTTGGTGGAAACCTGTCCGCAATACGGCCTCAGAAGGTTCTCCGTTCCGGTAACGCCTCCTTCGGCAAGCATAATCCGTGTCGGAGTGATGTACTCGCTCACAAACTCAGCGTCCTGCCGCTGAACAGCCTTATCTTTCTGTCCCCCAGCGTCCTGCCCGGAAGCCAAAGCAGCCGTTCCAAGCAGTACGCCAAGTATGAATATCCTCTTCAACATATTCTTTTAATATTTTTGCAGCGTTAAGCGTCAAGCGTTCTCCTTCTCTTTCGGGAGGATAAGGTTGAGGATGACGGCGAGCACGAACACCACCGCCACGCAGTTCTCGGCGAAGA
>CAVCRL010000159.1:0-4608 GCA_963604455.1 Lachnospiraceae bacterium
TCAATGAGCCTGGTTTGAACTGCGATGCGCTCGTCGAGTAAATCAAATAATGACGATATTTTAGTCATCTCCTGCTCTTCTTTCGGAAAGAAGAATCTAAAAGACGACAAATCCGAGGATGTTATTTGATTGATTCGTGCTCCTAAATTCTCCGCAACTTGTGATGTATACCGCTTAGTATTTAATAATTGATGAACAAAATGATTCTTATTAGAACGGAATACCATCATAAAAGCACCAAATGTTTGATTCTCATCAGTTTTATGCAATAAGGCATTTTTGCCAATAAGACGCGAGCTGCCATTTCTTGCACAAATAAGTAAATCCCCGTCTTTTGTAATAAGATTCTCTTTTACTCTTTTATTAACCCTAACAATATCATTATAGTCAATACGTCCATTCTGAATGTTAGATGAACGAAATACAATAATTCCACCATTAGTAATTGTATCTGTTGGTTTATATGTAAGTCCAATAATGGAATTACCAATTTCTCCAAGAGAAAATTCCTCCCACTCCCCGGTGAACTCCGGGAATCTGATAGACGGGCTCCAAAGGCAAGATTATCTTTAATTGTTCAAATGAGTGGCGGATTTCGGGCAACGTTTTCGCCACATAATGATTCCATAGCGTGTCACGTGACACTCTTCGGCAACGAAATCACACTAAAACGTCGCTGGATAATCCACGCTTACCACAACGGTGGCATTTTCCTTAGATAATGCTGCCGTCGAATGAACTTTTGACGTCGATGGGAGCAATATCGCATTTTTATGATCCTGTAGCTGTGTGTAAAGATGATTTTCCACAAGACTTAAACCATAGTCGATTTCCAGTTCCATTATAATTACCTTTCACAAAATTTAGAATCATTATGGAGACAAAAAACATCAAAGAGATCGCATTGGCTTGGAAAGATGACAAGCGATGCTATGTAAAGCGGTCAACATTCGCCGCTTATGTGCTTATTCTGGAGAACCACGTCTTACCTTCGTTCGGTGAGTGTGAAACGTTGAGTGAAAGTCTGGTACAGGAGTTCGTCTTGCGGAAACTTGACAGCGGACTCTGCGTCAAGACGGTGAAGGACATTCTCATTGTTTTGAAAATGGTGATGAGGTTCGGCGTGAAGAACGGATGGATGAACTACTGCGAATGGGATATCAAATATCCGACGACAGAGTCCAGTAATGAAATCGAGGTCTTGACGGTGGCGAACCATAGGAAGATTCTCGAGTTCGTCAAGTTGAACTTCACGTTCCGTAATCTCGGAATCTACGTCAGTCTGACTACGGGGCTACGCATCGGTGAGATCTGCGGATTGAAATGGTCTGACATAAATGTCGTTAACGGTACGATTACAGTAAGGCGCACCATTGAGCGCATATACATCATCGATGGCGAAAACAAACACACGGAACTCATTGTCAATACTCCCAAGACAAAGAACTCCTGCCGAGAGATACCGATGTGCAAGGAACTGATGGCGATAGTCAAACCTTTGAAGAAAGTTGTCAATGATGATTTCTACGTACTGACCAATGATGAAAAGCCAACAGAGCCACGGACGTACCGCAACTATTATCATCGACTGATGAGGCGCCTTGGAATCCCACGTCTGAAATATCACGGGCTCAGGCACAGCTTTGCGACGCGTTGCATCGAGAGTAATTGTGACTACAAGACTGTCAGTGTGCTGCTCGGCCACGCCAACATAACGACAACCCTGAATCTGTACGTGCATCCGAATATGGAGCAGAAGAAGCGTTGCATTTCCAAGATGCTTAGATCACTTGGGAAGTAAACCTTTGAAAACCCAATGAATATTCTTGAATCTGTTCCAATTACGGGAACATATTCTTATCTTGCGTGATATTGGAAAGCGTTCTGGTTTATGGACAGGAGGATATTCATAACATATTTATTGATTTGTGTCTGCGCTCTTTGCGGGGCGCGGGAGAGGCAGGAGAGACACAGGTACGAGATTCGCTTTGACACTCCGGCGTCGCTTCGTCAGCAGCCGGGGTGGTGTGGGGGAGAGGATCCGGAATGGGAGTCACGGTCGTTGCCGCTCGGGAACGGGAGCATCGGGGCAAATGTGCTGGGGTCTATTCAGGCGGAGAGAATCACGCTCAATGAGAAAAGTCTCTGGAGAGGCGGTCCGGGAACTTCCGGCGGGGCGGAACATTACTGGAACGCCAACAAGGAGTCGGCTGGTGTTCTTCCAGAAATCCGCCGGGCATTCGAGGTTGGTGATTATGACAAGGCGGCTGAACTGACCCGGAAGAACTTCAACGGGTTTGTGGCATACGACAGTTCGGAAGAGAAGGAATTCCGCTTCGGCAGTTACACGACTGCCGGGGAACTGAGAATTTGGACGGGGATTGATTCGGCATCTGTCACTGATTATCACCGGGTTCTGTCGCTTGACGATGCCGTGGCACGGGTTACTTTCAGCAACGGAGGGGTAAACTATTCAAGGGAATATTTCATCTCGTATCCGGCGAACGTGATGGTGATGCGGTTCCGTGCCGACCGTCCCGGAACGCAGAGTCTCAGGCTTGAATATTCGCCTAACCCCACAGCTGACGGCAGCATCAAGCCTGACGGGAAGGATGGCCTTGTATATTCAGGAAGATTGAAAAACAATCAGATGGAGTACGCCGTGCGGGTCAGGATGGCGGTCAAGGGTGGCTCGTTTTCCAATAAGGGCGGCGCGTTGGAGGCTTCTGGTGCGGATGAGGTCGTGTTCTATCTGTCCGCCGACACTGATTACAGGATAAACTATGATCCGGATTTTGGCGACCCTAAGGCCTATGTCGGAGCGGAGCCCTTGGTGACGACCGAAAGATGGATGAAGGCGGCGTTTGCGAAAGGCTACGATGCTTTGCTGGACGAGCATATTTCCGACTATTCATCATTGTTCGGACGGGTTGAGCTGTCGTTGGGAGGAGATTCCGTTCCCGATGAACAGGACACTCCTGAACGCCTTGAACGTTATCGCTCAGGTGCTTCCGATCCTGGCTTGGAGGAACTTTACTACCAGTTCGGCCGTTATCTGCTGATCGCCTCCTCCCGGCCCGGTAACCTGCCTGCCAATCTTCAAGGAATATGGCACAATGGCATTGACGGCCCGTGGAATGTGGATTACCACAACAACATCAACATCCAGATGAACTACTGGCCGTCCTGCTCCGCCAACCTGCCGGAATGCGCCGAACCATTTTTTGAATATGTCCGCTCGCTCGTGAGGCCGGGGGAGAGAGTGGCGCGCTCGTACTACGGGGCCCGTGGCTGGACCGCGTCGATTTCCGGGAATCCTTTCGGATTCGCCTCCCCTTTGAGTTCCGAGGATATGACCTGGAACCTTTGTCCGATGGCCGGTCCGTGGCTTGCCACACATCTGTGGGATTACTATGACTTTACCCGAGACACGGTATTTCTTCGTGACACGGCTTATGAGATCCTCCGTTCAAGTGCCCGTTTTACAGTCGATTATCTTTGGCATAAGCCTGACGGTTCGTACACCGCCGCTCCGTCCACATCGCCGGAACACGGCCCTGTTGACGAGGGCGCCACGTTCTCTAATGCGGTGGCGCGGGAGATTCTGCTGGACGCGGCGGCGGCCGCTGAGATTCTCGGTCTGGATGAAGAGGAACGTTCCGAGTGGCTTTCCGTGGAAAAGGCTTTGCCTCCGTACAAGATCGGCCGTTTCGGTCAGCTGATGGAATGGTCAAGGGACATAGACGATCCTGATGACCATCACCGGCACGTCAACCACCTGTTCGGTCTGCATCCGGGGCATACTCTGTCTCCTTTGACGACTCCCGAGCTCGCCGAGGCCGCCAGAGTCACCTTGAACCATAGAGGAGACGGGGCCACGGGCTGGAGTATGGGCTGGAAGCTGAACCAATGGGCCCGGCTGTATGACGGAGACAGAGCCTACAAACTGTTCCGGAATCTTCTCGGGAACGGCACTCTGGACAATCTGTGGGACACCCATCCTCCGTTCCAGATCGACGGCAATTTCGGTGGCACCGCCGGCATCACCGAAATGCTGTTGCAGAGCCATTTGGGATTCATCCATCTGCTACCCGCGCTTCCTTCCGCCTGGCCCGACGGCAAAATCACCGGCCTTCTTGCCCGAGGCGGCTTCGAGGTCGATCTCGAATGGTCCGCCGGCAGGCTGGCAAAAGCTGTCATCCATTCCCGCGCCGGTTCCCGATGTGCCCTCCGCTACGGTCAGACCACCTTGGAATTCGACACAAAACCAGGGATGGCTTACCACGTCACGTTCTGAAACGGCGAATTAATATTCATAACGAGGCTTTTGAAGTGAATATTTTTGTCGGAGCGTTGTTTGCTAAAGATTATTTGATATATTTACGCCCCAAATTCTGGATATCCTCGTCTTGATGATGAGGCGGCTTCATATTCAAAGTGTGTTATTGCTGACCGCGGGGCCGGGTCGGTGACGAACTTAATAAATATTCTTATGAACCACTTTCTCGGGAAAAGTGTGGGGGCGCTGTTTGCCGTGCTTTCGGCTTGTGTGCTCCCTGCGTGCAAGACAGACCTTTCTGATGTCTGGAACTCCATTGACAACATCGA
>CAVCRL010000159.1:4967-6153 GCA_963604455.1 Lachnospiraceae bacterium
CTTATGTCCAGGACGCCACCTACATCTCGGTTGACGGAGGAAAGACCTGGACCAGGATTTCCGGAGAGAACGGAGTCTCCTTCTTTGAAAGTGTCAAGGCTGATGAGTCCTCCTCCAAGGTCACATTGGTTCTGGCTGACGGAACTGTGATCGAGGTGCCGTTTGTGAAAGATTTTATGTTCGCTTTCGCCGAGACTGAGGTCAAGGTCGCCTATGGGGCCGAGGTTGAGGTTCCGGTGACCCAAAAAGGTGTGGTGACTTCCCAGATAGTGAAGCCTGATGGCTGGAAGGTCACATTGAAGGAGGATGCCGTGATCGTCAAGGCTCCGTCTTTGGCAAATGACTTCGCTGAGACTGAAGGAGATGTGGCTGTCATCGCTGTCTCCAAAGGTGGTTTCACTGTCATATCCAAATTGAAGGTGAGCGTTTTGGGGGCGTCTCTTTCCGCTGAGGCCGAGGCCGGTCTGGGTGAGGTGACCGTTAAATATGTCCCTAACGAAGCGGTCTCAACCTACAGGGTATACGAAAGGGTGTTCACGGCCGATGAGGCCGCCGCGATAACGGATGATTCGGCCGAGGAAAAACTGAAGGATGAGAAGTTCTCTGAATATACCTCCGGCCAGAGTGTGACTTTGTCCGTACCGGACAGTTTCGCGGTCGGTTCAGACGCGGTTGTCATTGCGGTCGCCTATAATCAGAAGAAACATCCCGGAGCAGTGATCCGTTGTGCTTTCAAGGTGGGCGGACCGCAGGTCGGAATCAGTCTTGTGAAGGCGCATTGCACCTCGCTTGAGACACAGACCACACCTAACGGATTCACCAACTATTATTTCCAGTGGGTCGGAAAGACTTCCGTGGCCAACTCGTTCGACGGGAATGCCGCTGAGGATGTGGCCAGTTTTGTGAAATACCTTTCCGGCAAGCCGGATGGAACGGTCGCGGTGCTTTGGTCCAGGAAGGCTGAGGAAAGAACCTGGAAGAATCTTGACGAGAGCACGGAATATTCATTTGTCTGCATTCCGGTCACAAAGAAGAACAGCGTGATTCCTACGGGCGCGATGACGAGATTGGATATGAGGACTTTGTCCGAGGATGAGATTCCGCTTCCTGTCGTGTCTGCCGAAGTGACAAGCTCCAACTGGCTTTACACGACGGTGAAGTACACGATGAATGACGCGGTGACCAA
>CAVCRL010000160.1:0-6130 GCA_963604455.1 Lachnospiraceae bacterium
CTGATCGGCGACTATCTCAGACCTGCCACACGTAAGATACTCTTCGGCGAGTAATGAACAACTACGAGTACATAATCTCCAGCCTTCCGGCCATCTCGCTTGACTGGAAGTTCGGGGAGGGCGCGTCCTTCGAGACCTATGTCGGATGGATCAAGTCCCAGCTCAGCGAAGCCGACATCAAGGTGGTGGACAGGCTTCTGGACGGCTACAAGGACGAGAACCTGACCAGAGAGTTCTACGAGGCCGCCATCAAGGACAGCAACAGGTTCCTGAAGGAATATTACACCTTCGACCTGAACGTCCGCAACGGCAAGGCCCGCTTCCTGAACAAGGCTTTCGAGAGACCGCTTGACCAGGACACGATCAAGCTGGAGACCGGCGAGTTCGCAGAAGGCCCGAGGCTTGAGGAGGCTCTGAACGCCCCCGACCTGCTCTCCCGCGAGCGCGGTCTGGACTCCCTTATGTGGGACAAGATCAATGAGATCACCACATTCGACTACTTCGACCTTGAGGCCATCCTCGGCTTCATCGCGAGGCTGCACATCATCGGAAGATGGTTCGCCCTCGACGAGAAGACCGGCCGCGAGATGTTCATCCGCCTCGTAAATGAGGTCAGAGGCACATTCAAGGGCGTGAACTACGAGCCCGCCAAATAACGAAAATTGAAATAACTGAATATGAAGACAAAAGGAAAGGTAACAGGAATTGTTTCCAACCTTGTGACGGTTCAGGTGGACGGACCTGTGGCGGAGAACGAGCTCTGCTACATCACCCTTGCGGGTACTCCCCTCCTGGCCGAGGTCATCAAGGTAAGCGGTGACAAGGCCTCGGTCCAGGTGTTCGAAAGCACCCGTGGACTGAAAAACGGAGACCCTGTGGAGTTCGAAGGCAGGATGCTTGAGGTGACCCTCGGCCCTGGTCTTCTCTCCAGCGTCTATGACGGTCTCCAGAACAATCTGACCACGATGGAGTCAGTGTTCCTCAAGAGAGGAGAGTACACAGACCCTCTGGACCACAAGAAGCTCTGGGACTTCACCCCGATCGCCAAGGAAGGTGACAAGGTCGTCGCCGCCGACTGGCTCGGAGAGGTGAAGGAAGGCTGGCTGCCTCACAAGATCATGGTTCCGTTCTCCTTCAAGGGTGAGTACACCGTGAAGAAGATCGCCGAGGCCGGCAAGTACAACATCGATATGGTTGTCGCCGTGCTGACCGACACCAACGGTGAGGACGCCTACGTCACGATGACCCAGAAATGGCCTGTCAAGGTCGCCGTCAAGGCCTACAAGGAGAAACCGAGGCCACAGAAGATCATGGAGACCGGCGTCCGCTGCATCGACACCTTCAACCCTATCGCCGAAGGCGGTACCGGATTCATCCCGGGACCTTTCGGATGCGGCAAGACCGTGCTCCAGCACGCCATCGCCAAGCAGGGTGAGGCCGACGTGATCGTGATGGCCGCCTGCGGAGAGCGTGCCAACGAGGTCGTCGAGATATTCACTGAGTTCCCTGAGCTCATCGACCCTCACACCGGCCGCCATCTGATGGAGCGTACCACAATCATCTGCAACACCTCGAATATGCCTGTCGCCGCCCGTGAGGCTTCGGTTTACACGGCTATGACGATCTGTGAATATTACAGGGCGATGGGTCTGAAGTGCCTTCTGCTCGCGGACTCGACCTCACGTTGGGCACAGGCCCTGAGGGAGATGTCCAACCGTATGGAGGAGCTCCCTGGAGCCGACGCGTTCCCGGTTGACCTCTCGGCCATCATCTCGAACTTCTACGCCCGCGCCGGAATGGTTGTCCTGAACAACGGCAAGACCGGAGCCGTCACCTTCATCGGAACGGTTTCCCCTGCCGGAGGTAACCTCAAGGAGCCTGTGACCGAGTCCACCAAGAAGGCCGCAAGGTGCTTCTACGGACTGGAGCAGAACCGCGCCGACCAGAAGAGGTACCCTGCCGTCAACCCGATCGAGTCATATTCAAAGTACCTTGAATATCCTGAGATCATCTCCTACCTCGACGAGCAGGTGGAGCACGGCTGGGTGGCAAATGTCATCAAGGCGAAGAACCTTCTGCGCAGAGGCCGCGAGGCGAACGAGCAGATCAACATCCTCGGTGACGACGGTGTTCCGGTGGCATATCACGTAAGCTTCTGGAAGTCAGAGCTCATTGACTTCGTGTTCCTGCAGCAGGACGCGTTCGACGAGACCGACGCCCTCTGTCCGATGGACCGTCAGAAATATATGCTGGACCTCGTGCTCGACATCTGCGACATCGATTTCGACTTCGAGGACTTCGAGAAGTGCCGCGAGTTCTTCAAGGAACTCATCAATGACCTCCGCCAGATGAACTACACCAAGTTCCACAGCGAAGGATTCGAGAATTACGCAGAGAAGATCCATAAACTCATCGAAGACTATGGCAAATAAGGCTTATCAAAGAATATACACAAAACTGGAAGCGATCACCAAGGCCACCGTTTCGCTCAAGGCCAAGGGAGTTTCCAATGACGAGCTTGCCGTGGTCGGCGGCAAACTTGCCCAGGTCGTGAAGACCAAGGGTGATCTGGTCACCCTCCAGGTGTTCTCCGGCACGGAAGGCATTCCGACAAACGCCGAGGTGACATTCCTCGGCGAGCCTCCTACACTCAAGGTCAGCGAGCAGCTCTCCGGACGTTTCTTCAACGCCTACGGAAAGCCTATCGACGGCGGTCCAGAGGTGGAGGGAGAGGAAAGGGAGATCGGCGGACCGTCCGTGAACCCTTACAAGAGACGCCAGCCGTCCGAGCTCATTCCGACCGGTATCGCCGGCATCGACCTCAACAACACGATCGTGTCCGGACAGAAGATTCCGTTCTTCGCCGACCCTGACCAGCCTTACAACCAGGTTATGGCCGATGTGGCCCTGAGAGCCGATGTGGACAAGATCATCCTCGGCGGTATGGGTCTTTCCAACGACGACTACCTGTTCTTCCGCCAGGCGTTCGAGAGCGCCGGAGCCCTCGACAGGATCATCTGTTTCGTCAACACGACCGAAGACCCGCCTGTAGAGCGTCTTCTGGTTCCGGATATGGCCCTTGCAGCAGCAGAGTACTTCGCCGTTGACAAGAACGAGAAGGTGCTCGTGCTCCTCACGGATATGACCCTCTACGCCGACGCGCTCTCGATCGTGTCCAACCGTATGGACCAGATCCCTTCCAAGGACTCCATGCCGGGATCCCTCTACTCGGACCTCGCCAAGATCTACGAGAAGGCCGTGCAGCTCCCGACCGACGGATCAATCACGATCATCGCCGTGACCACCCTGAACGACGGAGACATCACCCACGCCATTCCTGACAACACCGGTTACATCACCGAGGGACAGCTGTTCCTCCGCGCCGATTCCGACTCAGGAAAGATCATCATCGACCCGTTCCGTTCCCTTTCCAGGCTTAAGCAGAGGGTTCAGAACGTGAAGACCCGCGAGGACCACAGCCAGGTGATGAACGCCGGAGTGCGTCTGTACGCCGACGCGCAGAACGCGAAGACCAAGCTGGAGAATGGTTTCGACCTCTCCGACTACGACCACCGCTGTCTCGACTATGCCAAGGAATATGCCACCAGACTCCTTTCCATCGATGTCAACATCTCCATCACCGAGATGCTCGACACGGCTTGGGAGCTGTTCGGCAAGTACTTCACCAAGGCCGAGACCGGAATCAAGCAATCATTGATCGACAAATACTGGAAAGGTAAGTAATGCCTATCAAGTTTCAATACAACAAGACTGCGCTTAACACCCTGCAGAAGCAGCTCAAGATGCGTCAGAAGGCTCTCCCTACGTTGCAGAACAAGGAGAGTGCCCTGAGGCTTGAGGTGCGCAAGGCCAAGGACAAGAGCGAGAGGCTTCTGAAGGACCTTGAGGAGGCCCAAAGGAAGTACGACTACCTTGCCCCCCTGTGGAACGAGTTCGAGCCCGGTCTGGTCTCCATCGCCGACATCGACCTTGTGACCGTGAAGGTCGCCGGTGTCAAGTGTCCGGAGCTCAAGAGCATCCGCTACGAGATCAGTCCGTTCAACACGTTCATCAAGCCTGCGTGGTACATCGACGGCGTGGCCATCCTCAAGGATCTGTCCCGGCTCGGGATCGAGTCCGAGGTTTATGAGGAGAAGCGCCGCATCCTGGATTTCCAGAGGAAGAAGACCACCCAGAAGGTGAACCTCTACGAGAAGGTCCAGATTCCGGGCTACCAGGAGGCCATCCGCAAGATCAAGCGCTATATGGAGGACGAGGAAAACCTGAGCAAGGCTTCGTCAAAGATCGTCAAGCAGCGTCACGCTGAGGAGGAATCCGAAGAAGTAATGGAGGAAAACGGCAATGATTGAGAAAATGACTAAATATTCCTTCATTCTTCTCAGCGGGAAGACTGAAGAATTCCTCAGACGCTTGCAGGAACTGGGGCTTGTGGACATCACAAGGTCCTCAAAGCCGGTGGACGAGCGTTCCGCCGCACTACTCTCGATGACCAACGAGCTGAAAAAGGCCGCCTCCAAGCTGGAGTCGCTGGACTACTCGCAGGATCCTGACCTTGAGAAAATCGAGGCCGAGGTCGATGCGGACGCCAAGTACGACAACCCTCTGGAGAGTTTCAAGGAATATTCCACAAAACTGGACGTTCTGAGGAACGAGCTGGCGCAGGCCCGCAAGGATGTCGAGAGCAGAAGGCCTTGGGGATGCTACGACAGCTCCGCCCTCGACGCGTTGAAGGCCAAGGGCTACAAGGTCCGTTGGTATAATGTTTCCAAGAAGGCCTACGATCCGTCCTGGGCGAATCTCTATCCGCTTCAGGAAGTGTTCGATGACGGCAGGAACGTCTGGTTCATCACCATTTCAGATGACCGTGAATATTCATTGCCGGTCGAGGAATGCGCCGCTCCGGAAGGGGATCTCAGATCCGCCGAAAGGAAGGTCGCTGCCCTGATGGAAAGGATCATCGAATGCAAGGCAAGGCTTCTGGAGCTGAAGGAATATATTCCTGAAATGCTCCGCAAGTGCGACGAGGATGTCGCCGCCCTTCAGCTGTACCTCGCTGACGCGGGTGCGGGAAAGGCCGCCGAGGATCTGATCACCACCTTCATCGGCTTCGCTCCGGTGGAGAATGACGCGACCCTTTGCGCCGAGTTCGACAAGATGGACATCGTCTATCTCAAGGAGGAGGCAGTGAAGGACGACAATCCGCCTATCAAGTTCAAGGAGAACAAGTTCGTGAAGATGTTCACGGTTCTGACCGACATGTACGGCCGCCCGGCCTACGACGAGTTCGACCCGACTCCGTGCATCTCCATATTCTTCACCCTATTCTTCGCCATGTGTATGGGTGACGCGGGTTATGGTATAGCTCTCGCGATCATCGGACTGGTTATGAAGAAAGGAAAAGGGTTCATCGCTTCGATGGCTCCGCTCGTCACCACCCTTGGTGTAGCGACCATCGTGATGGGAACCGTGCTGCACACATTCTTTGGAATGGACACCTACGCGGCCACCTGGGTTCCGGATTGGATCAAGAAATGTATGATTCAGGGCACAGTGGCGGGATATGACGCTCAAATGCTGTTCTCGATCCTCATTGGTGTCGTGCACCTCAGTGTCGCCATGCTCCTCAAGACCGCATACGCGGTGAAGCGCAATGGGTTCGCCAACTCGCTCGGCACGATCGGCTGGACACTCCTTATAGTTGGAGGTGTCATCGTGGGAGGTTTCGCCCTCGCCGGAGTGATCGACTCCACCGTCACCAAATGGGTTGTCATAGTGCTGGGAGTTGTTTCCGCCTTGGGAATATTCCTGTTCAACGACATCCACAGGAATCCGCTGGTGAACATCGGCTCAGGCCTCTACGAGACCTACAACACCGTCACCGGACTTCTCGGCGACGTGCTGAGTTACCTGCGTCTCTATGCGCTCGGACTCGCCGGTGGCATGCTTGGCAACGCGTTCAACCAGTTGGGACTGTCTGTCTATGGGATCGACGTTCCGGGAGTGAACATCCTTTGCTTTGCCCTCATCGTCGGTTTCGGCCACGTCCTGAACCTCGCGATGTGCTGCCTCGGAGCCTTCGTGCATCCTCTCCGACTCAACTTCCTTGAGT
>CAVCRL010000161.1:0-6115 GCA_963604455.1 Lachnospiraceae bacterium
AAGGATTCGCAGAAGAACCTCATCACCAGCGGTTTGTTGCAGATTCCGGTGATATTCCTGTTCCTCTGCCTGGGGGTGCTTTTGTACATATTCGCAGGTCAGAAGGGCATCTCCGAGGTTGGCGACACGCTGTTCCCGGCGGTGGCGACAGGTGGCTATCTGCCTGCGATCGTGGGCGTGCTGTTCGTGATCGGGCTTGTGTCGTGCGCGTTCGCGGCGGGAGGCTCGGCTCTGACCGCGCTGACAACTTCGTTCACAGTGGACATCATAGGGACTAAGGGGAAAAGCGAGGAGCAGGTCACCTCTATAAGAAAGAAGGTGCATCTGCTGATGGCGTTCCTGATGGGAGTGGTGATCTTTGTCTTCTATCTGCTGAACACGAAATCGGCCATTGACGCGGTTTACAAGCTTGCGAGCTACACTTACGGGCCGATCCTGGGAATGTTCGCGTTCGGGATATTCACAAAAAAGAAGGTCAATGACAAGTGGGTGCCGCTGGTGGCTGTTGTCGCTCCGGTTCTTTGCTTCATTCTTCAGAGCAACTCCGAAAGGTGGTTCGGCGGGTATAAATTCAGCTACGAGCTGCTTCTTTTCAACGCTTTGTTCACAATTTTGGGACTTTGTCTATTAATTCGAAGAAAAAAGTCGAATTAATTTTGTCAATTCAGGATAAAGTTCTATTTTTGCAGTCCAGTTGCGAAGAAACGCAGCGCATCATTGAGATATGGTGTAATGGTAGCACTACAGATTCTGGCTCTGTCAGTGAGGGTTCGAATCCTTCTATCTCAACTAAAAGTCCGGCTCAGGCCGGTTTTTTATGGCTCTTGCCAGGAATGGCGGGGTAGCTCAGCTGGTTAGAGCGTCGGATTCATAATCCGGAGGTCGTGGGATCATGCCCCACTCCCGCTACACAACAATAGAAACTAATTAGACGATAATGGCGAACGCATTTCACTATTCCATCGGAAGGAAGTTCATTCAGGCTGTCAGCGGAGCATTTCTTATAATCTTCCTGCTGCTTCACGTGACTATTAACCTGTTCTCCGTCATTGACTCTTTCACAGGCAACTACAACGGACTCGACGGTCTTTTCGAGAAAGGCTGCGAGTTTATGGCGCTTCCGATCGTGACCATAATGGTTCCGGTTCTCGCCGCTGGTTTCATCATCCACATCTTCTACGGATGCTGGCTTACTTGGAAGAATATCAAGGCCCGTGGCGGTTACAAGCGCTATGAGGCTTCAAGCGTCGCTGCCGCCGATTCCTGGTCAGCGAAGAATATGTTCGTGCTTGGCATCGTTGTTCTCGGCTTCCTCGCATTCCATCTCACCCACTTCTGGGCCAAGATGCAGCTTGCGATGTTCATCGGCGCCGAGGAAGGCAATCCTTACGAGCTTCTCAACCTCACTTTCGGACGATGGTGGGTGCTGGTTCTGTACCTCGCCTGGTTCGTGGCTATCTGGTTCCACCTTTGCCACGGTTTCTGGAGCATGTTCCAGACAGTTGGTTGGAACAACCAGACTTGGTTCAAGAGACTGAAAGTGATCGGCATCGTGGTCGCCACGCTGATCTTCCTTGGCTTTGCGGCTGTTGGCATCAATGCATTCCTTCAGGCAAACGCTTTGATATAGTCAGGGACTTAAATGGAAATTCAAGGGCGACCGAAACGGTCGCCCTTTTTTGTTATATGGTCACACATAACTGATCCCAGAGCCTGTCGAAGGGGCCATCTAAAAACAGGAAGCAAACTATCGCTTAGACACTTCGGCGCTTCGACAGGCTCAGCGACCGAAGCAATCAAACAACAGAATTGATTAACATACAATAGTTGACACTTAAAAAACGAACAACAAAATGAGACAGAAAAAGTTCTTGCTCCCAGAGAGCGAAATTCCTACGGCTTGGTTCAATATGCAGGCCGTGATGCCTAACAAGCCGATGCCTATTCTCAACCCGGCCACTCACGAGGCTCTGAAATCCGAGGATCTCTATCCGATCTTCTGTAAGGAATGCGCTGACCAGGAACTCAACACCACGGACGAATGGATCCCGATCCCGGAACCAGTCCGCGAGCAGTACGCCGGCTACAGATGCACTCCTCTTGTGAGAGCCTACGACCTTGAGGCCGCCCTCGGCACCCCGGCTCACATCTATTTCAAGAATGAGAGTGTCTCCCCTGCCGGATCACATAAGCTGAACTCCGCCCTGGCACAGGCCTACTACGCCAAGGAGCAGGGCATCACCAACATCACCACCGAGACCGGAGCCGGTCAGTGGGGCGGAGCGCTTTCCTACGCCGCCAAGAAATTCGGCATCGACTGTGCTGTCTATATGGTCAAGGTCAGCTTCCAGCAGAAGCCTTACAGGAGGTCTATTATGCAGACTTTCGGAGCGGCCATCACTCCTTCCCCATCTATGTCCACAAGGGCCGGGAAAGACATCATCACAGCCAATCCTAACGATCAGGGATCCCTTGGCTGTGCGATCTCCGAAGCCATCGAGCTTGCGGTCAGCACTCCGAACTGCAAGTACACTCTCGGATCTGTCCTGAACCACGTCTGCCTCCACCAGACCGTCATCGGACTGGAGGCCGAAAAACAAATGGAGTTGGCCGGGGAATATCCTGACATCGTGGTTGCCTGCTTCGGTGGCGGCTCGAACTTCAGCGGAATTGCCTACCCATTTATGAGGCATAATATTCAGGAAGGCAAAAAGACCCGCTTCATCGCGGCCGAGCCATATTCCTGCCCGAAACTCACGAGAGGCAAGTTTGAATATGACTTCGGAGACGAGGCCGGTATGACTCCGCTCCTCCCGATGTACACCCTCGGGCACGATTTCAAGCCGGCGACCATCCACGCAGGCGGACTTCGTTACCACGGAGCCGGTGTAATAATGTCTCAGCTGATGAAGGATGGGTATATGGAAGCAGTTGACATCGAGCAGCTTGACGCATTCAAGGCCGGAGTTCTCTTCGCCCAGACCGAGGGCATCATCCCTGCTCCGGAATCCTGCCACGCCATCGCTGCGACAATCAACGAGGCACTCAAGTGCAAGGAGTCCGGTGAGAAGAAAGTCATTCTCTTCAACCTTTCCGGCCACGGTTTCGTGGATATGAGCGCCTACGATCAGTACCTCTCCGGCGAGATGCAGAACTTCCACGTCTCCGACGCCGAGCTTGCAAAGTACATCAAGTCGGCCGACGCGCTGAACAAGTAGTTCTAATGATTGTTTTTAGACAGACTTTCTAAAACAAACATCTTCCAAAGCCACAGGAGCCTCTGTTCTGAATTTTGGTAACGTGCAAAATTCAGGTTAGAGGCTCCTGCGACTATTAACATTAAGGATAATGTTTTAGATCGGCAGCGTCTTCTGACGAAGCCAAGAAGCGACATCTGGAGCGAGACGCGGGGAAAGGGTGCGATAGACGCGCTCGTTGTAGGCGTTGAGCCAATCGATTTCTGAGCGGTCAAGAAGTTCCTTTACAAGAATTGAGGTGTCGAAATGGCAGAGAGTCAACGTCTCGAATCTCAGCCAATGGCCGAAATCGTTCTCTCCGGCATCAACGCAAAGGATAAGGTTCTCGTGACGGATGCCGAACTTGCCCTCCCGGTATATTCCCGGCTCATCGCTTGTGATCATTCCAGGAATGAGCGCCTGACGATTGAAGTTCTGACGGATGTCCTGCGGTCCTTCGTGCACATTCAGATAGAATCCGACCCCGTGGCCCGTTCCGTGACCGAAATTGCGCTTCGCGCTCCAGAGAGGCTCGCGGGCCAGAACATCCAACTGGCATCCGGCCGTTCCTTTAGGGAAAACAGCCTTAGCCAATGCTATATGCCCTTTCAGGACCAAAGTATAGTCCTCCTTCTCCAACTGGGAACAAGGCCCAAGCGGGACAGTTCTGGTGATGTCAGTGGTACCGAACAAATACTGCCCACCAGAATCGCACAGGTAAAGACCTTCCGCATAGATCTCAGCGGAGTCCTCCTCCGGCGTGACATAGTGAGGCAGAGCGGCGTTAGGACCGTAAGCCGAAATCGTCTCGAAACTCTCCCCACGGAAGCCCTCAATCTCACTACGGAACTCGTGCAGTTTCCGCGACGCTTCATATTCATTGATCGCATCGCCTGCCTCGACGGAGGTTTGCAGCCAATGGAGGAAACGCTCCATAGCGACTCCGTCCTCAAGGTGCGCCTCCCTCATTCCGCCAATCTCCACATCGTTCTTGACCGACTTACGCAAAGCCACAGGAGATGTCCCGGTGACAACATAATTTTCGTTCAGAATGCTGAACAAACTGAAATTCAACGTTGCCGGATCAACAAACAAAGCCTTGATGTAGTTGCCGTCCACAAGGCTGGAAAGCGCCATCTCGACATCTGAATATTCCTGAATATTCACTCCGTCCGCAAGGAGTTCGTGGAAACTGTCCTCAGTCTCTCCGTCATCATCCGGAATCTCACCCTTACGTGCGAACCAAAGCACATTATCCTGAGTGACAAGCAGATACGACATCACCACAGGGTTATAAGCGACATCCTGCCCACGAACATTCAACATCCAGGCGATCTCATCCAATGCCGTGAGAAGAATAGCATCGTACCCTTTGTCAGTCAACCATTTGCGGATCCAACGTACCTTTTGCTCCCTTGACCAGCCAACCTGCTCAGGTCCAAGTGTGATGACCGGGGTCTGAGGAATCTCAGGACGGTCAGCCCAAAGAGGATCCAACATATCCGGAGCGTTGACAAAATGGACTTTCTCACCTACAGCATCCTGGATCTCCTTCACGGAAGAGGCTGTCACACAAAGCCCGTCAACGGCGACACAAACTTCCTCAAAATCAGAGAAATGCCCTGCGAGCCACTCTGGAATAAGCACTTGATCCGGAACACGGGTCTTGTGCAGTTCCACACCGGCGGCCGGAAGCTGACGGGAGGCTTGAATGAAATAACGAGTGTCAGTCCAAAGACCAGCGTGGTCCTCAGTGATGACAAGGTCGCCTTCCCCGGTGTAGCCGGAAAGCCAAGCCACCTGATGCCAGCGGGCGGCGGAATATTCACTATTATGCGGATCATTCCCCGTCACGATGACGGCATCCCAACCCTTCGAGCGCATCATCGCCCGAACAGCCTCGATTCTATCTTTGAATATGCTCATTCGCGGAATAGGTTATATTAATGAATATGATTGACTGTCATTTGAATATCCTGTGCTTGAGCAGCCGAACGGCAGTAAGCAGCAGCTTCTCCACCGGCAGGAACGCCGAAAGGTTCCTCAGGCCGGAGAACAGCATATTGGAAGGGGTGAAAGCCTCTCTGGCATCCAGAAGCGACTCGCGCACAGCAAGTTCCCGGCGGTCAAGTCGCTCACGGACATCTCTTTGAGCCGCTTCCAACTCGTCCATCGTCTTGATTTCGGAATATCTCATAGCCTACCTGTCTTCGTCAAAGAAAAGTTTAATGAACATCGGAACGAAAGTGTTGCGGAACAACCTTTTTCTCAGCAGGATAACAACCGCCAGAATCACAATGAACACGGCGGCGACAATCCCGGCTCCGGCCGCATAGCTACCGATCAGTTCCCCTATCCACATTACTCCCCCGATGGCGAGAGCGGTAAGAATCACGGACACGATGAACAAGACCAGCAGCATATAAAGCAACTTGCCGAGCGTCAGTGACAATCCTTTCGCCGTCCTTAACTTAAGGTCATCGATCCTGGCCTCGACATAGTCCGCAGTGTTCTTGCCAAGATCCTCGATCGGTTTTGTGAACTCACTCATCGTCAAGCGTTTTCGGATTGCCTTTCGGCATATTCAATGTCCTTCTGAATGGCGCTTTCGAGTTTCTCAAGCCGCTCGAAGATCTTCATTCTGACATCTTCCTTCAGATCCTCGGCCTGGTCCTGAAGCTCCGCCTTCAAGTCGTTGAGTTCCATTCTGGCGAGCCTTGCCCGTGCCTTGGCGGAATCAGCGGCGTCTCTGACAGTCTCCTTCAGTTTCCTACGCGTCTCCTCGCCCTTCTCCGGAGCGAACAACAGTCCCAGGGTCAGCCCGGCGGCCGCCCCCGCGACAAACGCGAATAATGAATCACCTTTCATAACGTTCGATT
>CAVCRL010000162.1:0-3582 GCA_963604455.1 Lachnospiraceae bacterium
ATCAACAAGTTCGCGCAACTCAGCATATTCAGTGAACTGAACAATCTGATGAATATTTCGATGATCCCTGAATATTCCGCCATCTGCGGAATCTCACAGACGGAACTTGAGAGGGATTTTCAGGAACCGGCAAGGAAACTGGCGGAGGATCAGGAAATTAGTGTGCCCGAGGCATTCTCCCTGCTGAAAGAGAATTATGATGGCTATCATTTCTGTGAGAAGTCCGAGGACATCTACAATCCTTACAGCCTCATAAAGTGCTTTGCCACAAGAAGTTTCGGTTCATATTGGTACGAGTCCGGCACACCGACCTATCTTGTCGAAAGGCTGGAACGGCATCCGATTGACGAGCGTTTCCTTGACGAGATGTCCGGCGTTTCTCTTGACACGTTTGATGTTTCTCCGGAATTGAGCGATGACTCCATCCCGATGCTCTATCAGACAGGTTATCTGACAATAAAGTCATACGACAAGACTTTTGATTCGTACACTTTGGGCTATCCGAACAAGGAGGTCCGGAACGGCTTCCTGAAATCCTTGCTTGCCCGCTACCGCAGCAAGGATCCGATGAACGCGTCTTTCGTGCTTCAGTTCTGTCTGGCATTGAGGAAAGGAGACATTGACGCCGCTCTCGCCAGGATGCAGACATATCTGTCATCTATACCGAATGACCTTGAGAACAAGACTGAAAAACACTACCAGACAATCATTTACCTGATATTCTCGCTTTTGGGCTACTATATTCAGACAGAAGTGAAATCAGCCATCGGGCGCGCCGACGCCGTCTGTGCGACCGGCGATGCGGTCTATGTGTTTGAGTTCAAGGTGGACTCCTCGGCGGAAACCGCACTGAAACAGATTGATGACAGAGGATATCTGATTCCGTTCAGGCATCAGGACGGCAAGAAATTGGTAAAGGTCGGAGTGAATATTTCCTCCTCTACCCGTTCCTTGGAGCATTGGCTTGTGGAGTGCAGTGCGTGATTGTTCGGTAACTTTGAAAACAGACAAAAGTGCCACATAATGAATATCTTGCGGAAAATCAGGCTTTCGTGGAAATATGGGACTGCGTTATACGCTGTCTCAAGTGTTGTGACGCTTGCCGCAGCCGCCTTGGTGGTCGGTTCACCGTCTTCGATCTCGCTTTGTGTCCTTTTGAAAAGTTTGAGCGTTACGGTCATCCTGTACTTGTTCCATTCCTTCAGAAAGGAGACATCAATATATTTCTACATAAACCTTGGAATCAGCCGTAACGAGTATTTCCTGATTCCGATTGTTGTGGAGCTTGCTGCTTTTGTCCTTATTATGATTATAACCTGGAACATAGGATATGCATTCAGATAAGACAAACAGGATGCTTGTTGACAGCGTCCATCTGCAGTTCGGCTCCCGCGCAGTTCTCCAAAGCGCATTCCTGACAGCTGAAAGCGGCCGTGTGACAGGCGTGCTTGGACGTAACGGAACCGGCAAATCCTGCCTGTTCAAATGTATTGTCGGAGGTATCAAGCCGCAGAATATGTTCGTCCGTTTCAACGATGAGCCGAAGACTGATTATGCCCATATAGGAGAGCGTGTCAAGTACTTGCCACAGAATCTGTTCGTTCCGGGAAAACTCACATTGGGGGAGGCTTTCAGCTTATATGGAGTTGATTACGATGAGCTGGTGAGATTCGATCCGAAATTCCATTCTTTTCAGCGGAAGATGTTCAAAGAACTCTCGGGAGGGGAGGCCAGAGTAGCGGAGATGTTCCTCGTGCTGAACAGCGAGGCGGATTTCTACATCCTCGACGAGCCGTTCTCCAACATAGCTCCGGTCTATGTTGAGCGTATGCAGGAACTGATCCGTGAGCGGAAAAAGAGCAAAGGCATAATTGTTTCCGACCACTTGTACGAAGCCATCATCGAAATCACGGACGATCTTTATCTAATACGTGACGGCTACACCTTCCCGATCAAGAGCCGGGAAGACCTGATTCACCACGGGTATATTCTCAGATAAAACAAAAGGTCTCTTACTTTTTCAGTGTATCAACCTCGGACGCAAGAATACTTTCGATTTGTGGCTTTAAAGCAGGAATATCTTGTTGGATAGTGTTCCAAAGTTGCGATGGCCTGATCTGGTAGTAACCGTGCACAAGAACGTGCCGCATTCCTTCAATCGCATCCCATTCCACATCCTTATGCTGGTTGCGGAATTCCTTGCTGAGCATATATACGGCTTCTCCGATGATTTCAAGTTGCTTGACGAAACCAAAGAAGACAATGGGATCGCTTTCTATTTCATCCAATTTGAATCGATCCTTATTGTCAAGGATAATGTTGATGGATGAAAGTATGTGCTGAAGCCTGCCTTTATCGTTAATTCTTTCTCTCATAGATCAGTATCTTATCTTTGTCGGCACTTTCTTTGGCAAATGGAAGAATACGCTCATCTTCAACAAGATCGACTTTGCGGTTCAGCAAGCGGCCTAATTGGGATGATATTCTTGTGATGGTAAGAATCGAAATGCTGTCCTTTCCTACATATCTGACCATAATGTCAATGTCGCTGTCCGGCCTTTCCTCTCCTCTGGAGCACGAGCCAAAAATCCACGCCTTTTCAATAGGTTGGCTGACAAAGAAATTCCTTATAGTAGGAACAAGTGTCTTGACATACTGGCTCAGCATAGTCGCTATCATTTTTTAGTTGGCCTAATTTAGGCCTTTTTTACGATTCGTCCAAACATTTTATGAATATTCATATTCGGGTATATTCTCAGATAAAACGAAAGTTCGGGCATATAAAGACATAAAAAGAAAGATCAGGCGCGCGGCATTAATGGGCGGCCTGTTCTTTTTTGAATATGAAGTTTTCCGTTATTTGCTCAGGGTCTGGAGGACATCCTCGGCGATCTGCTCCGGAGTGAGGCGGTTCTCTTTCAGCAGTTCTTCGACCACATAGCTGTCCTCGAACTGTTTGCGCTGGCCTCTGACGAGGACTTTCACATCGCTGTCGCCGTAGAACCTGGCGATCTTCTCGCCCCAGCCTCCGTCGATCTGACCGTCCTCAAGAGTGATTACGAGTTCGTGATCGGCTTTGAGGGACTCAAGGGTCTTCGTGTCGAGGGACGTGATGATTCTCGGGTTGATCAACGTCGCATCAACGCCTTGGGCTTTCAGAAGCTCACAGGCCTTCTCGCCGAGCTGGTAGTAAGCCCCGAGACCAAGAACGGCCACACGGCTGCCTCTGTGGGCGATTTCGTACTCGGCCGCGGACCAGTCAACACCTTCAGTCTTGACCTCTGGACGAGACTGGACACCGTTTACCGGCACACGGATCGCGACAGGATGCTCCCTGTAAGCGATAGCCCAGTCCAGCATCGCGAAATATTCCTCACGGCAGGACGGTGCCAGATAGATGAGGTTAGGAATATTTGCGAGCAGTGTGATGTCGTAGAAGCAGGTGTGGGTCACGTCGTTCATACTCTCGATTCCGCCCCAGAACACGAGCATCAGAGCCGGGTTGTCATTGATGCAGAGATCCTGTGAAAGTTGGTCGTAAGTCCTCTGGATGAATGTGCTGTAAACGCCCCAGACCGGTTT
>CAVCRL010000162.1:3829-6040 GCA_963604455.1 Lachnospiraceae bacterium
GGACCTCCGAAATGCCATTTCTCCTTGTTCTCCTCGGCGTACTTCAAGCCCTTGCCTTTGAGGGTGTTGATGTGTACGACAACAGGCTTGTCGGTGTCCTTTACTTTCTGTAAGGCGTCGATGAGAGTCGCTACATCGTTACCGTCATTGACATAGACATATTCAAGACCCATAGCCTTGAAAAGGTTGACCTCCGCCATTCCGTTGGTCTCCCTAAGCAGCTGAAGGTTCTTGTACAGACCGCCGTGGTTCTCCGCGATGGACATCTGGTTGTCGTTGACGATGATGATGAAGTTGCTGTTGAGCTCGGATCCCGCTACGCTCAGTCCCTCAAGGGCTTCGCCTCCGCTCAAAGAGCCGTCGCCGATCACCGCTATGACATTCTCCTTTCCTCCTGCCAGGTCACGTCCTTTGACAAGTCCACAGGCAAGGCTGATCGAGGTCGATGTATGGCCGATGACAAAGTGATCGTGCTTGCTTTCGGACGGCTCGCTGAAACCGGTCACGTCATTGTAGTGTGCCGGATCCATAAACGCCTGCTTCCTGCCTGTCAGTATCTTATGCGCGTAACTCTGGTGTGAGACATCGAAGACGATCTTGTCGACAGGGGAGTTGAATACATAGTGCAGAGCCACAGTGGCTTCCACCATTCCGAGGTTCGGGCCGACGTGGCCGCCGTGATTGCTGACCTTTTCGATCAGATAGTGCCTGGTCTCATCAGCAAGGACGTTGAGCTGTTCGATGCTCAACTTCTTGATGTCGGCCGGGCCGTTGATTTTTTCCAAGTACATATCAAATTCCTTTATTTAGTTTCTTAGGCGATCCTTCGGGATCACCAACCTTATCATTTTCCCTGTGCAAAGTAAAGCAATCTTTTTTGAATATGTCAGAGTCCGTCGCGGATGAAAGTATTAGAGGTAACATATTCCGTAATTAGGGTACACAACCCGTGTCTAACTAAAAATATTCTTAAAACACCTAAAAATATTAGGAGATAAGATTTTTATTCTTATCTTTGCATCCGTAAGATAATATTCGCGCGTTTGTTAACTTAAAGAATTGAGCAATGAAACAGAGACTTACTGCAAAAGAGGAAGAGGTGATGAACATCATCTGGGCCAAAGGCGAGGTGTTTATCCGTGACATTGTCGCGGCGCTTCCCGACCCGAAACCGAACTACAACACAGTGGCGACACAGGTGAAATTCCTTGAGGATAAGGGATTTGTCAAGCGCAAGCCGATGGCGAACTCTTTCCAGTACAGCCCTGCGCTCACGGAACGTGACTATCACGGGACTACCGTCGGGGACGTTGTTTCCCGTTACTACAACAACTCCTACATCAGCCTTGTCTCCCAGTTCGTCGAGGAGGACAAGATGGATGTGGAGGACCTTAAAAAACTCATTTCACAAATCGAAAGCAAAAGGAAATGATCGCTTACATCGTAACGAGCGGGTTGCTGCTTTCCGTTTTCTACGCATTCTTTATGCTGCTGATGCGGAAGACCACCTTTTTCACTTTCAACCGGTTCACCTTGATGGCTGGCAGCCTGCTTTGCCTGGCTCTGCCGCTCATCCATTGGGATTTCAGCGGAACCGCGGTTTCGAACGTCATCCCTACCCTGACCCTGCCGCAGGTGGTGGTCAGCGCGGAAGGCGAAACTCTGGATGCGGCTCACAAAGGAATATCCTGGTTCGGAGCCATTTCGGGAATATACCTTCTCGGAGCCTTCGTTGTCTTGATTATGAATATCTTGTCCATAATTCAGACATCCCGTATGATAGCCTCTGGCGAGCATATTCAAAAAGATGGATTCAAGGTTACAATCGTGGACGCTCCGGTGGCATCATTCAGCTTCTTGGGACACATCGTGATCAGCCGTGAGGATTTCACCGCTAACCCGGTGATATTGACGCACGAGATGAGCCACGTGAGGAAGTACCATTCTGTGGACGTGCTGCTGTTCTCGGTCATCACCGTCCTGCACTGGTTCAATCCGCTCGTCTGGCTTGCCAGAGCTGAACTCAAGATGCTTCACGAATATGAAGCCGATGAATCTGTGATCAATCAAGGAGTCAACGCCGCTGACTATCAGCTGCTTCTTGTCAAGAAGGCTGTCGGTGAGCATCGTTTCCGGCTTGCGAACGGTTTCAACCACACAAAACTTTCAAATCGAATCGCTATGATGATGTCAGAAAAAACTAACGGATGG
>CAVCRL010000163.1:0-5938 GCA_963604455.1 Lachnospiraceae bacterium
GCGGTCGCACGAATATGCCCGATGATGTTCCCTGACACCATCGGGCGATTGGACGAATCCGTTCTTGCTCCAGTGCGGAACACCGGCTATTGTCTGAAGGAGATGCGGAAATCCATCGGCTCAGCGGCCGAGGATATGCTGGCGAAACTCAATTCCAATCAAGTCGTTACGCTGAGGAATATCCTGTCAACCCGCTACGGCTTCCCCTTGAAGCTCGTTGACCGCGTGCTTGGCTCCGGCTTCATATAGGTTTTTTGCTTTGAATTAGGAGAAGGAATTGATGGAAAAGTGGTTATGGCGGGACTGAACTTCGTTTCCAATACCTCTTGGAAATCGCCGCGTGGTGATTAAGGGGTTGAGTACGATGTATCAAAAGGTTGAATATGTGGAGAATAAAGGGTTGAATATGATGCATCAAAAAGGTTGAATATGTGGAGACAGATGGTTTGAATACGTAGTGATTAAAGGGTTAAATACGATGTGGCTAAAGGGTTGAATATGAAGTGGCTGAAGGGTTGAATGCGAACATAAAAAAAAGAGGATGACTTTTGGGGTCACCCTCTGAGAAGAATGTTCAGTGATTGACGTATTGCTGTCAAACGTATTGTTGTCAAATAACTATCTGGTAACTACTTGGCAACTACTTGGTGGCAGTTTCGATCTTCTTGCCGGCGAGGTGAAGGTCGATGGCGCAGTTGAGGGAGGTTTTCAAGGCTCCGTACCAGCCGCCGGCATCCATCATCGTGGCGGTCTGGACTTTTACGAAGTCCACGCCTGGGAGGTGCACAGGCTTGCCATCCTTGTCCACGGCCCAGTTTATGTCGAATGAGGATCTTACCTCGTCCGCCGGGTCCGAGTTGCTGACGTAGCCATATTCATACCACTGTGTGGTGGCCGGGAACATCCCGTTCATCTGCGTGTTGCTCGGCAGTTGGGAGACTCCTGTGAATGAGATGCACTTCCCCTCCTCGCTTTCACGCAGCCAGTACGGCCATTGAGGAATCACATTCGACATTGAGCCGCTTGAGAGCGCCCCAGGGACACCGTTTATTGAATATGTGATGTAGTCATTGACCTCTTTACCCATAGAGACATTGGTCAGGAATGTCTCAGGACGGTTGTATGTGACGGTAAGATCCCTAAGGGTCGTAGTCTTGCTGTATTCACTTCCGGCAAGCTCGTACCATTCGTCTTCGTCAGGCTCGCCGTTCAGGTTCTTATCAAAGGCCACATAGACGATTCCAGGCGCAGGATAAGACATAGATGTGGCGTAGCTGCCGATTCGGAAGTCTCTTACGCCATCCACATTCATCACGGTGTGGTCGAATTTGAACACGATGTAACCACCCAGAGGTCCGAGTGAGATTCCTGTGTTGCCTGTGCTGAAATCCTTGCAGAGTTTCTCGCGTGCCTTGTCCATCGCTGACTTCTTTGTGTCGGTCATACCGAACGGATTGCTCACACCGACAGAGGAATATGGAGCCAAGGAGAGGTCGATCACATCCGAGAGATAAGGGGAATATGCTTCAACCTCCGTCTCGACGGTCACTTTTGTGGAAGCGGATTGGCTGAGGCCGCTGTCATCGGTCACGGTAAAGTTCACGTTATATACACCTGTCGTCAACTCGATGAAATTCAATGTCTTGTCACTGCCTGCGTTCGCCGCTTCCTCTGAATCAGGACTTTTCACGGTCCAGGAATATACAGGGTTCTTGTCAAAGCCATTGATCTCAGGCGTGATGACAAGGACCTTGCAGCGAGGTGTGCTGTAGGTCTCAGCGAGGGACAAAGAGTAGGCGTAACCATCTTGTGTTACGCTGATAGTGAGCTCTTTCCCGCTTTCGGCTTGCCTTAGAACAACATTCCCGGCCTCTCTTGCATCGGTTGATTTGTTCTCGGCTACGTTGACCACAAGCGCGGTCTGCTCGACTTCCGCCGGAGCCCAGTCAGGAGCGGAGACAACTTCGTAGGCCACATTGGTCGTGCTGCTTCCCGCCGTCTTTGTGGATGTGATGAAAATGGTTTTGCTGATGCCTTCTGCCGGAGCGGAGATCGTTGCGTCCTCTTGGGCGATCGCGAAATCGTACACAACCTCAGGCTCTTTATCCTCATTGCAGGAGGAAAGAACCGCAGACAAAGCCAAAAGTGTTGTTAAAATGCTTAAGTGCTTCATAATGAATATTTTTAAATATTGAATATCTTGACTATATCCTGGCGCAGCGAACCGATTGCCCGTCACTGCGGCAGCTTATGTCTTTTTTGATGACCGGTTTCTTCTCCGATGGGGAGATGTAGATTGACAGTTCATAGGCGTTGCCGATGCCTGTGGCCGGAGTCCCGGACCAGACGCTTGTGGCGAATCCGGAATTCTTCAGGCATCCGCCTCCGTTCCGGTAACGGAGACCGGCGTAGGGGAAGACTCCAAGAGGGGAATAATCGGTCGTGGCCTTGTCCAGTCCGTTCCAGATGAACTGGCCGTTTTTGTCGTGTGGTACCTGCCAACCTTCCGGACAGGGATCAAACGGAGTCTTGCTTGCCGTGGCCCCGCACCATAGGGTATCGCATTTCGTGATTTTTACCGGCTCGTCGCGGCAAAGCCAGTCATTGTACGAACTCTCGCCGAGAATAAACGCCATAGGGTCAATGATCGAGGCCGCCAATGTGTTGTCCGATGGCAGATCTTTCGTGCGTTTGAGATGGATTCCACCATCCGTTCCTTCATCCAACCGATTGCCTTTTGAGTCATAGATCGGTTTGCTGTCAAAATAATCCGTGTCTGTCGAATTGGTCCTGCGGAAACGGCTGTCGCCAGGGAACGGATCCTTGCGGCCCCACTGGTAGAACAATCCGCAGGCCGCCAAAGAGTCGGCCGTGTTCTCTCCGATCAGCCATCCCTCATTGACGGCTCCGAGGTTTCTGTCCATAAAGACATAGTCGGTGATGCCATCATCATTGTTGTCCCAGTTATAAACTTTCCCGTAAGTGATTTGCTGAAGATCCGGGTTGTATCTTGTGATCCACAGATGCCAACTCCACCTGATCTCGCCCTTGATCCTCACTCCGACAACAGCATTCCCCACCTTGTCGGATGTGGAGGCGACAAGTGCGGATTCCTCTTCGGTCTTTCCTTCGACCATCCCCACGTTCACAATCAGTCCGGGGGTATCCTGCCAAAGCAGGACGGCCTCGGCTTTCTGGCCGTCAAACTCCACATCCCCAAGAAATTCCCGGTACAGAGCCCACATCGCATAGGCCTTCATCACCGGAATATCCACAGATGTTCCAGGCTGAACCATAATGCAGTTTGGGGAATATGCCGCCTTGATGTACTCCGGATTCCGATCAGGTATCGGCTCAGGTTCCGGCGTAGGTATCGGCTCCGGCTCCGGATAGACGTTCGGATTGTCGTCATTGTGATAGACGCAGGATAGGCAGCAGGCCGCAGCCACTGCCCAAAGTGCGATTATATTCTTGAATTTCATTGCCATAATCTTGATTATTGATGCTGCCCTGGTTTGATCCGCACGTGCAGATCCCTGGCGGAGAACACTTCCGTGGAGGTCTCTCCAAGCCAGCCGCAGTACTGGTTGAGAGCCGTGTAAACTCTGATGAAGTCGACTCCAGGGAGGGAAACCCTTTCCCGTGTCAAAGGATCGACAGCCCATCCGATGTCAAATCCGTTCATCCATCCGCCTTCCTCGTCAGTGTCATTGTTCGGGTAGTTGTCCACATAGGCTCCATACTTGAACATATACTGAAGATAGTAGGTCCCGTCTCCTGAGACATCCTCCGCGTTCTTTGGCAGCAATGTCCCGCTGAACGTCATCCTGTCCTCCGGAATCCATTCCGGATAGTAATTCTGGTCGTGAAACTTGTTCTTGTACACATAGCCGGATTTCCCCTTGTTGTCCTCCCACCGGACATATTCCATATCAGTCAGACTTCCATCGCCTGGAACTGCGATGTGATCCGCTGCCGGACGATCGTAAGTGATTGAATATCCGTATGTGGCGACATCGTCCGTGTACCACGGATTCTTGTCGATCTCGTACCATTTGTCATCCGGAAGCCCGTTCTGGTTCTCGTCGAACATCACCATCACGATTCCCGGCTCCGAGCTGCCCGCGTCCACCCCGGGATGCTGGGCGCTCCTGAAAGCGTTCCCGTCTATCCTGAAATCCTGCTCACCGGGAACATTGATGACAGTGTGGTCGAACCCGAATGTGACATAACCTCCGTACGCCCCGAGTGAGACCCCCGCTCCAGAACCACCGGCCAAAGATTCCTCGGCTTTCATTCGCATAGTATCCTCGTTGTCTCCTTCCTGATACACTGGCATCGCATTCACGAACTGCCCCGGAGCTGGACGATATTCCTGAACGTGAGCGATGTAGGGACTGTATTCCACTTCCTCATTCACAACATATATCGTCATCGGATGCTCTATCGGATTGACCGGATCAATGATGGAGAATGTGACTTCATAGACCCCTGGATAACGCATCAGGAACATATAGTCTTTAGTCTCGGCGAGAAGCGAATCCGCCCCTGACGCGGTCTTGACCGTCCATCGGTAATTCTCACCGGTGTAGGCCGGCCGAAGCGCAAGTGTCTGCATCCTCGCCACCTTGTAGACATCATCCAGCCCGAGACTCACAAACGGAACCTCAGTGCGGCAGGCCCGGCAGACGAGCGATAGCATAAAAATTAATGAATATGATGACAAACGTCTCATTTTGAATTCTTTTTGCGTTCAAGGAACACCATATGGGCCGGAATGTCGCCGGTCCTGACGCTCCATTTATGAACCCCATCCCTGGAGTAGCAATGCAGCACTCCGCTGGAAACGTAGTTCTTGGCGTCAGTGATGAATATATCCCCGTTTTTCGGATGGATGCCAAGACCGTACGGAATCACGATGTCACGTTCTGTCCCGTCGGTGATGAAGCTGCGGGACACTACCCGTTTCAGCCGTGTGTCGATGATGGCGTAGGTCACGGTGTTCTTTGATGTCTGGTTGCTGTATTCCACGCTGTAGACGTAGAGCGAGTCGCCGGAAAGCGCCATATTGGATGCGGGAATATTCATCGCCTCCGCCACACGGTACCTTCCTCCGACTGGTTCCAGCCGGTAAAGGTTTGAAGGAATATCGTCGTAATTTCCTCTGGATGAGACCCAAATATTCCCGTAGGCATCTGCCTTGATCCTGCTCAGGTTGATCGCCACATCAATCTTGTAGAGCTGCCTCATTGATCCGAGTTCGACAACGGAGACGGTTGAGTCATAGTTCGGGGCGCGGTAACCGCCGGAGTTGGCCACGTAGGCATATTCCCCGACAATAGCCAGCTCGTCCGGTTGGTAGCCGACGGTGCACTCCCCGACGACCTTGTAGGTGCTCAGGTCTATTTTGAACACAGCCCCTTTTCTCGCGTTAGGGTCCATCGCCACAGGCCCGACATACGACGAGACGTAGGCGTATTTCCCTTTGAACCTTATATATCGGCAGTTCGGGATGTCTATCTGCGTGATCCTTTTGGTCGTGTAGGCATCCATCACTTCAATCTTGTGCGAGCAGTTGATGACCGCGAAAAGTTTCCCGTCGTAGATCTGGATGTCATTGCCGACATCCCCAAGCTCTTTCACGACATCCGGATTCTTCTCCGCATAGATTCCTCTGGCATAGACCCCGGTCCTGTAGTCAAGATAGTCCAGGTCCGCCTTGTTGCTGCCCATATTCCCTTCGTTCAGCAGGTACATCCCGATCGGGTCGGCTTCCGGATCGGGCTGGATGTCAAGCACATCATATTCGGTAGGGTTGACAAGCTCTATCTTTCTGCATCCTGCGGAAAGGACCAGAATCGAGACTGCCACGCACGTGAATATATTCCTGAAAAATCTCATCTCTCTATAGTTCTATGCTTGCCGTGAATCTGAAGTT
>CAVCRL010000164.1:0-5928 GCA_963604455.1 Lachnospiraceae bacterium
TGGGGCTGACCCTTTTCACGGTGATTCTCAACAGCATCCTGGACCCGATATTCATCTTCACATTCGGGATGGGTGTCCGCGGAGCCGCCTTGGCGACGGTGATTTGCCAGGCTGTCTCGCTGGCATATTCAATCTACTATTTCACCCGGAAGGACAACGTCCTGCGGCTGCCGAAGAAGTTCTTCGAGCTTGAGTGGAGGATAGCAAAGGATTCATTGTCAATCGGTATGGGGCCTTTCCTTATGAACTCGGCATCCTGCATCGTGACAATGTTCATAAACCAGCAGCTTCTCAAGTACGGCGGCGACCTCGCTATCGGAGCATACGGAATCATCAACAGGATCAACTTCCTGTTCATTATGGTGGTGATGGGATTCAACCAGGGAATGCAGCCTATCGCCGGCTACAATTTCGGAGCGAGGAAATATTCAAGGGTCCGCGAGGTCTTCCTTCGCACATCGATGTGGGCCACGATCATAACCGGTTTCTGGTTCATCGCCTCGGAGTTCTTCCCGGAAGTGATGGTCAGCATATTCACCAACGACCAAAGCCTTAAGGAGATGGCGGAGAAAGGGTTGAGGGTGATGAACCCGGTGGTGCTGATCGTAGGCTGGCAGATGGTGTCGACCAACCTGTTCCAGAGCCTCGGAATGGTCAGGAAGTCCATCTTCCTGTCCCTCAGCCGCCAGCTGCTGTATCTCGTGCCGCTTCTGTACATATTGCCACTCTTCTTCGACATCCACGGAGTGTTCGCGGCGTTCCCTATCTCCGATGCGCTGGCCTGCGTCACGACGCTGGTTATGATCGGCAACCTTATGCGCAAGTTCGGCAGACTCAAGGACGGGGACGAGCCTACGATCCTTGGAAGCACCATCTCATAACGGAAACAGAAAACCCCATAATATATGAACGAACAACACAAGATAATCAACATCGGACGCCAGTTCGGAAGCGGCGGAAAGCTTGTCGCCCAAAGAATCAGCGAGAGCCTCGGCATTCCGGTCTATGACAACGAACTGATTTCCAAGGCGGCGGACGAGAGCGGTTTCAGCAAGGAGCTGTTCGAGCGCAGCGACGAGAAAAGAAGCATATTCAACATTTCATCCTTCTTCGGCACCGGAAGGTTCGGGGAGACGCGGAACTACGTCGGAGACAACGAGCTTTTCAAAATCCAAAGCGAGGTGATCAGGAATATAGCCGCGAAAGGCCCCGCGATCTTCGTGGGAAGGTGCTCCAACTACATCCTCCGCGATCTCAGATGCCTTGACGTGTTCATCACGGCGCCTCTGGAGGATCGTGTGAGAAGGGTAGCGGAAAGGCTTGAGATAAGCGAGGACGAGGCGCGCAACAGAATCGGAAGGCAGGACAGGACCAGGGAGACCTACTACAATTTCTTCACTTTCGGGAACTGGGGGGCCTCATCCGACTATGACCTGTGCATAGATTCCTCTCTGCTGGGAATAAACGGCACAGCGGACTTTATCATCGAATTCGGGGAAAAGGCTGGATTGATCTAAGAATATGACCGATTCCAGAACAAGGAAGATAATACTGATAACGGTCGCCGCCGCAGCTGTCATCATAGCGGCCGTGGCCGGCATATCCGCGTCCGGAAAGCGAGGAAATGACATCGAGGAGCCGCACCCTGTGCCGGTGAACCTCAACGAGACCCTTACAAACGAGATGTCCGACACGTCCTGCCTGGCCGGGTTCGACAAGATAGTCAAGGACTACCTGACTTACTGGGGAATACACGGAGCGTCCCTCTCGGTTATGAGAAACGACTCCCTGCTCTTCGCCAAAGGCTACGGGGAGGCAGACACCAACAAGAAAATGGGGCCGGGGAATATTCTGAGGATGGCGTCCGTCTCCAAACTGGTGACGGCAGTGGGGATTATGGTTCTTCAGGAAAGAGGACTGCTGAGCATCAATGACCACGTGTTCGGGCCGGATGGAATCCTGAACGACTCCACCTACAACGCCGCCATAAAGGACACTTTATATTATAGGATAACAGTCGAAGACCTTCTGCGTCACAAGGGCGGGTTCTCCAAAAGAGGCGGAGACCCGATGTTCTCGACCCGTTGGATAATGATGCAGAACGGCTGGAAAGAGGTTCCGACACAGGAGCGCCTTATGGAGCTCCAGCTGAAAAGGCGGCTTAAGTTCGTTCCCGGCACTGCTCAGGAATATTCAAATTTCGGCTATCTGGCTCTTTCCATGGTGATTGAGAAGGTCAGCGGGATGGACTATGAGACCTTTATGCAGGAGAATGTGCTGCGGCCAATCGGATGCGTTGACTTCCACATCGCCGGCAACTACTACAAGCACAAGCTCCCCAACGAGACCCGCTACTACGTCCAGCACGATGACGAGCCAGCGGAGGAGTTCAACAACAGCGGCCGGAAGGTCACCCGCTGCTACGGTGGCAACAATGTGACCGGACTTTCCGGAGCTGGTGCCTGGGCGGCATCGACACCGGAGCTGGCACTGCTCGTAGCCGCGATCGACGGCAGACCTGAAGTGCCGGACATCATCAGCAAGGCAAGCGTGGACCAGATGACTGAATATTTCGACGAGAGCACCTACTCACTCGGATGGAACGACACCAAGGATGGTTACTGGACACGTACAGGGACATTCGCCGGGACAAGCGCGCTGGTCAAGTACTTCCCTGACGGGGAATGCTGGATATTCATCTCCAACACAAGCACTTACAAAGGGCCGGGGCTCGCGCGGCACACGGCGGAGCTTTTTGACAAGCTCAGGGCAAAATATTCCACTAAATTCCCGGCGAGGAATATGTTCTACCCGCCGCAGCCTGAAGAGGTTGATCCTGAAAAGGAGTGGTTTGACTAAAAACAATTCCGCCCGGTCACTTCGACAAGCTCAGTGACCGGGCGGAATCGGTTATATTCAAAGAGACTACTTGTTGACAAACATCACAGCCTCGGCGATTGAGTTCAGCTTGGTGTCAACGCTGTCAGCGCGGCTCGCAAGCACGCAAGGCACGGTCGTTCCGACAAGCATACCAGCCTGCTTCACACCAACGGCCAGCTTGGAGTTGGTCTTCCAGAACACATTGGCCGACTCGATGTTAGGGAACTCAAGGCAGTCAGCGTCACCGGCAACCGGGCTGACAAGCTTCTTGATCTCCACAGACTCCTTGTCGATAGCGACATCCAGTGCCAAAGGGCCGTCAGCGATGCATCCCTTGATCTGACCGCGGTCAGCCATCTTGGCGAGAGCGGCGGCCTCCATACAAGCAGGCATAGAATCGAGAACCTGCTCCGAAGCGGCAATGAACGCAAGTTTAGGCTTCGCGATGCCGAATGACTTGGCCACTCCTACGAGATAGCCGGCGATCTTCATCTTCTGACGGAAGTCAGGAAGCGGAATCACAGCCATATCGGACAGGAACAGAAGTTTGTGATAGTTAGGGCTTTCGATGACACCCACGTGGCTCAGCACTCCCTTTGGAGGAAGAAGTCCGGTCTCCTTGTTGAGGATGGCGCGGAGGAACTTGTCCGTTGAGCAAAGGCCCTTCATAAGCACATCGCCCTCACCGTCGTGAACAAGCTGAACAGCCTTTGAGACAGCCTTGAGCTCAACCGGCTCGTTGACAATCTCGAACATCTCGATGTCGATGTTATTCTTCTGGCAGGTCTCCTTGATGAGTTCCTTGTCACCCACGAGGGTAACCTTCACGAAACCCATCTCCGAAGCCTTGGCGCAAGCCTCGATCGTGTGCTCGTCAACAGCCCACGCAGCCACCATTCTTTTGCATACGCCTTTCTCTTTGAGTTCGGCGAATACGTCAGCGAATTTTGTGATCATGATATTCTTGATTTTAGATTGATTCTATTCATCCATGCTCTGCACAAGGTGCATAGTGTCGCGTGCGATGACGAGTTCCTCGTCGGTCGTGACAAGGGCCACCTTCACCTTGGAATCCGGCAGTGAGATCACTGTGTCAACTCCCCAGGCTGTGTTGGCCTCGTAGTCGAATGTGAGTCCGAGATAGGTGAAGTTCTCGCAGACCCTGCGGCGCAGACGGCTGTTGTGCTCGCCGATTCCACCTGTGAAGAAGATGGCGTCCACACCGTTCATCTCGGCGGTGTAGGCTCCGATGTACTTGATCATCTGGAATGTCAGCATCTTGAGGACAAGCTTGGCCTGACGGTCACCGTTGTTGGCGAGTTCGTCCAGCTCACGGGCGTCGGAGGTCTTCTGGGAGACTCCGAGGAATCCGCTCTTCTTGTTCACGATGTCGTACATCTGATCCGGAGTGAGATTCTCCTTCTTCATCATATAGAGGACAGCGTTTGCGTCCACGTCACCGCAGCGGGTTCCCATAACCAGACCCTCAAGCGGAGTGAGACCCATGGAGGTGTCGATTGACTTTCCGTTCACGATGGCCGTGATGGAGCTTCCGTTGCCGATGTGGCAGGTGATGATCCTGGAGTTGTTCAGGTCAAGGCCGACCATCTCCGCACCTTTCTTCGCCACGAACTGGTGGCTCGTTCCATGAGCGCCGTAGCGGCGGATGTGGTACTTGTCGTAATATTCATAAGGAAGGCCGTACATGTAGGCGTAAGGCGGCATCGTCTGATGGAAGGCGGTGTCAAAAGTAACTACCTGAGGCACTGAAGGGAGCACTTCCTGGCAAGCCCTGATTCCCAAAAGGTGGGCCGGATTGTGGAGAGGGGCGAAGTCGCAGCAGAAGTCGATCTTCTTGATGACATCCTCGTCCACGATGGCGCTTCCGGAGAAGAAATCGGCACCCTGCACGATTCTGTGGCCGACAGCCTCGATGTCGTCGAATGACTTGAGGACACCGTGGTCCTTGTCGATAAGGGCGTCGAGCACGATCTGCATTCCGACCGTGTGGTCCGGTACAGGGAGGTCCTTCACAACCTTTTCCTTACCGGCCGGAGTGTGCTGGAGCCGTCCGCATTCAAGGCCGATTTTCTCAACTATACCTTTAGCCAAAAGGGAGTAAACGTCATCGTTCTTCATATCAAGCAGCTGATACTTGATCGAAGAGCTTCCGCAATTGATAACAAGAATAATCATTCCGTTTGAGATTTATGTAATTATGCTGACAAAGATACGAAATTTATAACTATTTTTACCGCATATTAAGGAACTGTGTGATGAACGAGGCGAGAGATATCGTGGGGATAAGTGTTCCATTCGCGGCGGGGGTCGCGACGGGGGCGGTTCTGTGGCCTCTTCTTTCCGGCTGGCTGCCGTTCATCACAAGTTCGATTCTCCTTGTTCTCATTTGTATAACAACCTTGTTGGTGCGCTTCGACAGGCTCAGCGACCAACGGATTGTCTTTGCGGGAATATTCATAGTCACGGGAATATTCTGTTCCTTGAGCTTCTCCATCGCAAGCGGGATTCCTGAATATGGAAGCGGATTCATCAGTTCGGCGGCAGCCAATGCCGTCGGGACCCTGCGGAGCGTAATCGACAATATTCATTACCCATCCGAGACCACCGGTCCGCTGGTGAAAGCCTTGCTGACCGGCGACAAAAGCGACCTGACGAAAGAGATCACGGGAATATTCAGGGACAGCGGAGCCTCGCATATTCTCGCACTCTCAGGACTGCATCTGGGAGTACTTTACCTCATACTTGCAAGGCTGACCGCACCTTTAGGCAATAGCCCGTGGATCAGGAAGTTGAGATATTCATTGATCATCGTGGCCGCCCTTTTCTACTCCATTATGACAGGTGCCACGCCTTCGATAATCCGCGCATTCCTGTTCATCACCATCAACGAGACAGCCAAACTGCTTGGACGGAAAAGGGAGCCGGTCCGGGTCCTGCTCGCCGCTCTGACAATCCAGCTCGCCCTGAAGCCGGATGTCATCTCCTCAGTGGCTTTCCAGCTGTCCTATATGGCGATGGCGGGAATAT
>CAVCRL010000165.1:0-5925 GCA_963604455.1 Lachnospiraceae bacterium
ATAAGACGTTGATTCGTTTATGGAAGAACAGAAAGACATAATGGTCATCGACAGGCTCGGTGTCGTCCCGATTGATTCGGAAACCGAATATCTGGCCCACCTCCTGTGCCTTGCCGGCACCTGCCGCTACCGCTTCAATGAACGCGACTTCGAGCTGCACGCCGGCGACCTGTCCATCATCAGGAAGAGGAAGCTGATCGAGAATATTCATTGCTCGGAAGATTTCAGATGCAAGATCATCTATGCCAAGCCAGGTTTCATCGAGTTGTGCACGCCGCAGACCAATTACGGAATCAAAGGGTCATTGGCATTGTTCCTGAACCCTGTCATACATCTGACACCGGAACAGCAGATAACCTGCCGCCGTGACTTTGAGCAGCTTGAGATGCGTATTGCGGATACCGAGCACCGTTTTTATAAGGAGGTGTTGATAAACGCGATGCAGACCGCAATCCTGGACTTCTTTGACTTCCACGCCCGTGTTTACGGCGACAGCGACATCTCATCCCAGAGTGCATCCATAATGAACCGTTTCCTCAGGTTGCTGGAGGAAGGAACATACCGCGAGCACCGCGAGGTGACATATTACGCCGACAAACTCTGCGTTACCTCTAAGTACCTTTCCGAGGTGTCAAAGAAGGCAAGCGGCTATGGGGCGAACTACTGGATAAACCGCTATACGATTCTCGACATCACACGCCTACTCCGGGATAAGTCATTGTCATTCGTGGACATATCCGACATATTCGGATTCTCCTCACCGGCCTATTTCAGCCGTTACGTGCAGCAGAATCTCGGAATGAAACCATCAGACTACAGGGATTAGACTAAGCCACAACCAATACAAAATCGGTAAAAACTGATGTTTTTGCCGATTTTTTTGTAACAGCCACAAGAAGAAAACGCAATAAATTTGCAGCAGAAAAAAGGAGAAAAGTTTATGAAAAAGGTAGTTATCAATCTTATGATGGCGCTTGCCATCACATCTCTTTCATCATTCACGGCGTGCACTGGTGAGGACGAGCCACAAAAACCGGATACGGAGATTCCGGACAACAATGGAAATGGTGACCAGGACGATTCCGGCAGTAGCGAGACACCGGCCAATCCTGACCAGCCGGGAGAAGGAAGCAATATTCTTGTGGCCTACTTCAGTTGGAGCGGAACCACGCAGCGTATGGCGCAGGAAATAGCGACCCAGACGGGAGCGGACATATTCAGAATAGAACCTGTCACTCCCTATCCTACCGAATATACCCCTTGTACGGAAGTCGCCAGGGCTGAAAAGGAAGCCAACGCACGCCCTGCCATTTCCGGCAAGGTTGAGAAATGGTCTGAGTATGACACAGTGTTCATCGGATGTCCTGTATGGTGGTGGACAACTCCTATGATCATCTGCACATTCGCCGAGAGCCACGACTTTTCCGGCAAGACGGTCATCCCATTCTGCACCTACGCATCGACATATCGTGACGAGACACTGGCACGGATTGTGGAACTCACGCCAGCCGCCAAGCATCTCGAAGGAGAAGGACTTACAAGCGGGCGTGTCAATGCCGCCAACATAAGCTCATGGCTGAAAAGAATCGGCATCGTCAAATAAATAGGAAACACATCCTTGACATTATAACTTTACGACAATGATCGGAGACAGAAAAATCACAAGACGCACGGCATTGAAATCAATGTTCGGAACAGTGGCTATGGGGCTGGCGGCCACGGCTGTCGGACTGCCAACCCTTACATCCTGCTCGGGAAAGAAGAGCAGACGGGTAATTCTATATTTTACCGGGACCGGCAACAGCCTTTACATCGCGAGGCAGCTTGCGGACGAGAACACCGAGCTGCTCAGCATCCCGCAGTTGATGAGATCCGGGAAATTCGACATCGAGGCAGACGAGATAGGCATTGTGTATCCGATTTACGGTCATATGTCGCCTAATATGGTAAGACGATTCATACAGAAGGCCAATCTGAAGGCGGACTACAAGTTCGCGGTACTTACCTATGGCAACAGGAAGAGCAACGCTGCCGAGATATGGGACGAAGTTTCGAAAAAGGCCGGCAAGCCTTTCGACTACATCGCCACCATAATAATGGTTGACAACTGGCTGCCGAATTTCGATATGAACGAGCAGCGGAAAATCGACAAGCATATTCCGGAGAATCTGTCAAAGATCAAGGCTGAAATCAGCGAGAGAAAACAGTGGATAGAGCCCGCCACCGAGGAGGAGCGAATGCAGCACAACGGATTCCTTGCATACACCGGCATTGACCCGGAGGTCGGCTTCCTCAAGAAAAGCGAGAAGTACTTCGTGATCACCGATGCCTGCGTCCAGTGTGGTGTCTGTGTGGATATGTGCCCTTGCGGCAACTACACCTTGGACGGAGATTCCGTAAAGACATCAGGCGACTGCGAGTTCTGCTTCGCCTGCATCCAGAATTGCCCGCAGAAGGCAATCCGGTTTGCCAAGTTGGAAGATGATCCGCTTCTTTCACGTGGAGAACTGAATCCGGACGCCCGTTACCGCAACGAAAACGTCTCCCTTGCAGACCTCCGTGCGGCCAACAGTCAGAACCGGTAGATATATATCATTACGGTTCATTTCTGGCAGCGAACCTACGCCCAGAACGATTCCGCAGCATTTCACAATATTCAGTAGGAGTCATTCCCGTCTGCTTCTTGAACATCCGGCTGAAATGCTGCGGATATTCGAAGCCGAGGTCGTAGGACACACGTGCGACATCCGTGCCTGCCGCAAGCGCGTTTTTTGCCCGCTGAATAATGTATTGGCGTATATAATTGCCGGCCGTGTCACCGGTCATCTTTTTCACGAGGTCACCGAAATAGTTGGCAGACAGACACAATTCATCGGCGCAATATTGCACTGACGGCACACCATCCGACAGCTGGCGGTTTTGCTCGAAATAGTCTCTCAACAGATTGTCGAACCGCATAAGCACATCAGTGTTCTCAAGTTTACGTGTGGAAAACTGGCGGTTGTAGAAACGTTGGCAGAAATTCAGTACCAGACCGATATAGTTGACGATGATCGCATCCTGTACGGAATCCCGCCTGCGTCCGATTTCTTCCTGGATCTGTCGCATAAGCGAGACAAGAGTGTCGTGCTCCTCATCGGTCATATGAAGCGCCTCATTTATCCGGTAATCGAAGAACGAATAATTCTTTATTGCCTTTTCCAGGAACGTGCCCTGCAGCAAGTCCGGATGGAAAAGCAAAGCCCATCCGGTCAGATTCACCAGCTCACCATTGTCTTCCTTTCCTCCTGTCTGCCCCGGGGCCACACAGATGACCGTACCTTTCTTATAGTCGTATTTCCCGCAACCATATTCAAGATCAATGTCCGCTTCGTCGTGGAAGAAAATGCCATATACGCTGTAATTGTTCAGGCTATGGCGCACCGGTGATATTTCAGCATAGTTGACCACGCAGACCAGCGGATGCCGTTCTTCCTGTCCTAAGTAACGGATATAATCGCCGGGAGTCCTTACTTTCAGTATCTTGTTCATAATTCCCTACCTCATTGCTGTTCAACGACAAAAATATCCGTTTTTTGGCATTGATGCAATACGGATCCAAATAAATCCGTAAAAATGGTACGGACAGCCAAGTTATCGTTACGATTATTTTTCTGAAGTCCCATAATTTTGCATCGTATAGAAAAAGGTCAGGATTTATGGACAGACAGAAATATATTCCCGAGGAAATCTATGATGACGAGGCTGTCATATTCATCGCAGAACGTCATCACACAACGCCACATCGAATGCTGCAATGCTATCTGAAGCAGGAATACCAGGATTCCGAAAGTATGGAAACACCGTTCCAGCTTGAAGATAATGAGATGGCCATTCTGAGGGATATGATTGAAAGCCACCGTTAAATGACATAGTATGGAAAGAAGAGATTTTTTGAAAAAGTCGGCGCTGGCCGGTGCTGGGTTGATGGCCTCACAGGTACTGCCCGGCAGAATGATTACTGACAAAGCGGTTAAAATGAATGGAATAATGTCAACTATCAATCCATCGAATACCTCAATAGACTGTTCTCCATTTGAGCTTCGCAAGATAGGCAGACGCAAAGTCACATCAATCGGTTTGGGCACAGTGGATATTTGCCCTGTCGGTTACTATGGCTGCAGCACGACCAAAGAGGATATGCTTCGCCTTGTACGCCGGGCTTATGACAACGGCATCACTCTCTTCGATACTGCCGAAATATATGGGAGCGAGGAATGGGTCGGCGAAGCCCTGCGGCCTGTGCGGGACAATGTCACGATCGAGACGAAGTTCGGTTTCGCCGTCGCGGAGAAACAGCCAGGAGTCCTTAACAGTAAGCCGGAGCATCTTCGAAATGCTGTGGAAGGCTCTTTGAAAAGGCTTCGTACAGACCACATTGATATGCTCTTTCAGCATCGTGTCGATCCAGACGTTCCTATCGAAGAGGTCGCGGAAACTGTCGGAGACCTCATCAGGGAAGGCAAGGTCCTGCAGTGGGGATTATGCGAGGCAAGCGCCAGAACCATCCGCCGCGCTCACGCCGTTCAGCCATTGTCGGCCGTAGAAAGCGAATATGCCATCTGGTGGCGTGAACCCGAGACCAAGATATTCCCTGTGCTTGAGGAACTTGGAATCGACTTCGTCGCCTATGCACCAATAGGACGTGGTTATCTGACGGGAATCCACAATGAGAACAGCCGTTACGTGTTGCCTGACCGCCGTGCTGTCCTTCCACGCTTCCAGCCGGAAGCATTGAAACACAATATGCCCCTCATCCGGCTGGTTCAGAGATGGGCGGAACGCAAGGGCCTCACCCCGGCTCAGTTTTCTCTCGCCTGGGTGCTGAGCATGCGTCCATATACCATTGCCATCCCGGGAACCACCAAGTATTGGCATCTTGATGAGCTTGTAGGAGCCCCTATGGCAAGACTTTCTCAGGATGAGCTGTCCGAATTCAACAAGGATCTCGATGGAATCGACATTATGGGACATCGGGCCAATGATGCAATCGAAAGTCAAATAGACAAATAGAAGGAATTATGAAGACAAAAGCTTTCATTTCAATGATTCTCTCCGCTTCTCTTCTGTTTACCGCCTGCGGAGAACCGTCCAAGACACCTTTGACACCAGACGAGCCGGGGACTCCAGAACAACCGGAGAATCCAGAGCAACCAGGAGGTGACAAGGAGGATCCTGACAAGCCGGATACCCCTGACACCCCGAATCCAAGTACTACTTGCCGCTGCCTTGTGCTGTACGCTTCAAGGACAAGCAACACGGAACGTGTCGCACAGCTGATCCAGAAGACATTGGACTGCGACATCCTGGAGGTCGAGCCGCAGACACCGTATGATTCCGATTATAACTCTATGCTCAGTCGCGCTCAGTCCGAGCTTGCCGGGATCGGGCAGGGCAACTATCCCCCGATAAAGACCAATGTGGAGAATTTTGACAAATACGATTTCATATTCATCGGCTACCCGATATGGTATGCTCATATTGCCACTCCGATGCAGACCTTCCTGCATACGCACGCATCTAAGCTCGCCGGAAAGCGGATTGTCCTGTTCGCCACCAGCGGGAGCAGCGGAATATCCACTTCCGTCAATGATGTCCGAAGCCTGTGCCCTTCATCAACGATAATGGACCAGACATTGCTGCTGACATCATCAAACCTTTCCCAGATGGATTCCAAAGTACCGGAATGGCTTAACAGCATTGAAGAACTGAAGAAAAACAATGAGACATCAATGAATATAAAAATCACAGCCGGCGGCAAAACCATCACCGCCACAATGGAGAACAATGCCTCCGCACGAGATTTCATATCACGTCTGCCACTGGATGTTACAATGAACGATTTCGGCGACACAGAAAAGATTTTTTATCCTAAGCCAGCGCTTA